>JALEXT010000043.1 GCA_022779845.1 Succinatimonas sp. | reverse complement strand
TCAATCCGTCAAAAAGATCGTCATTACTCATGTTTCTTTTGATCATGGCTGCTACCGTCTGCATGGCATAGAGAGTGCTTGCTTTGACATCATTATTTTTCAACATGTGACTGATAAAAAGAGAAGCAAAAACATCCCCGGTGCCGTGGAATTCTTTACCGTCTATCGGAGTATAGGGCAGATGCAGTATTTCTTTTTTTAAGGCATCAAAGCCTAAGACCATATTTTGACCGTCGCAAAGAGCGCTGGTAATGAGTATGGTCCCCTGGCACAGTGTCTTTAATTTCTCCAGGATCTCATGTCCTTCATCTAAACTGAACCCTTGATCTTTGCAGGGAGTACCGGTCAGATAGCAGGCTTCGGTAAGATTCGGCATTATGAAATCCGAGTATTTGATTAAAGAGCGCATGTTCTCAACATCATCAAGGGTGATCCCGTTGTAGAGTTTGCCGTGATCTCCCATGATGGGATCGGTAAACACGCTGATCTTTTGGGCGCGGTATTCACGGCAACGAGCTGCAATAAGCTCAGTTTGTGCTTTAGAGCATAAAAATCCCGTGTATACGGCATCAAATTTAAAGCCCAAAGCCTGCCAGTGATCAAAGGTTCGTTGCATAAAATCGGTAGTATCGAGCACGTCAAAGCGTCCGTAGGCAAAGTTATTTGAAACCAGAGCTGTCGGCAGTACCGAAACTTCAAGTCCTGAATGTGAACATACCGGGAGCATGGCATTGACGGCCATACGACCGTAGCAGGGCAGATCGCCTATTAACAGCAGATGTTTTTGGGGCTTCATGAAAAAATCCTAAAACGCGTCGTAAGACACGGGGCAGTTAAGCCCCGTGTCTTACGACGGTATTTAAAAGTTCAGGCAGGCTCTGTAAAATCCGCATGACTAAGAGATGGCTAATTTCACCTGCCGATAATGTCCTAAAAATAATAAGAAGGAATGATAACAGTGAAGATCTCAAAAAAACAGCTGGCAGTGATCCTGATCCCCGTGCTTTTGCTTGCAGGTTTTGCAACTTATCGTACTTTGCACAGTGAAACTCCTGCTTATATGACCGTCAAGCCGCAGGTAAGAGACATAGTAAAACAGGTCTTTGCAACCGGTACTGTTGAAGGCAAGACTCAGGTGGATGTCGGTGCGCAGGCCTCAGGGCAGATCTTAAAACTGCACGTAGCTACGGGAGATGAGGTTAAAAAAGGCGATCTCTTGTGTGAAATCGATCCGCGCAATCAGGAAAATGCTTTAAAGAGTGCTGAATCTGAAGTTGAGATCACCAAAGCGCAGATCGCGGCCAAAAAAGCCGAGATCCGCAAGTTAAAAAGCGAAGCCCTGCGTAATCAGAAGTTGCGTAAGACCGATGCCGTATCGGCTCAGGATTATGAAACGGCTCAGGCTAACTTGGATATAGCCAGGGCTCAGCTTGAGCAGTATGAAGCTCAGTTAAAAAAGAACGAAGTGCAATTATCCGATGCCAAAACCAATTTGGGCTATACCAGCATTACCGCTCCCATGGACGGCACCGTCTATGCAACCGTGGTTGATGAAGGTCAGACCGTTAACGCATCCCAAACCACTCCAACTATCCTGCGTCTTGCCGATTTGTCGGAGGTTACGGTTAAAACCGAGATCTCAGAAGCTGACGTCGTAAATGTCAAAAGCGGTATGGACTGCAGTTTTACCATCTTGGGACGACCTCACGAGATATATCACGGAGTTTTGGGACGCATTGAGCCTGCTCCTTCAAGCTATGCATCGTCAAGTTCTACCCAAAGCACTTCAAGCTCGAGCTCTTCCTCTTCTTCTCAAAATGCAGTTTATTACAATGCCGATATCATCGTGAAAAACCCAGACGGAGTGTTGCGCATCGACATGACTGCGGACGTAACCGTAAACGTGGCCTCGGCAAAAAAAGTATTGTCACTGCCGCTTACGGCTTTGCGTGAAGATTACGGCAACGAAGGTCAGATCTACGTGCTCGATAAGGACGGTTTGGTAAAGGCTCATAAGGTAAAACTCGGGCTTCGCGATGATCAGTACGTACAGCTTGAAGACGGTCTTGATGAGCATGCTCAGGTGGTAATAGGCGACGATGTCTCAACTGCCGAGTCACAGGCTCTTAACAATTCCCGTGGTCCCAAGCGTATGCTCTGATGAGGCTTATATGACACAGGCTTTATTGGCATTAAAAGAGATCAGGCGTTCCTACTCTCAAGGCGAAAGCTCAACTGAGGTTTTGCACGGCATCAGTCTTAAGATTTACCCCGGGGAGTTGACTGCCATCATCGGCCCTTCGGGATCGGGCAAATCCACGCTTATGAACATCATAGGCTGTCTTGATAAACCAAGCTCCGGCAGCTATGCAGTAAACGGACGCAGTACTTCAGGGATGACTCCAGACGAGCTTGCATCTTTAAGACGGGATTTCTTCGGGTTTATCTTTCAGCGCTACCATCTGCTCGGGCATTTAAATGCCGAAGAGAACGTGCAGGTTCCTGCAGTGTATTCGGGAATGGGCAGGGAGGAGCGCTCAAAACGTTCGGTAAAATTATTAGCAAGGTTGGGGCTAGGGGACAGGGTAACTCACAATCCTTCGCAATTATCAGGCGGACAGCAACAGCGCGTATCCATAGCCAGAGCTTTGATGAACGGCGGGCAGATCATTTTGGCAGACGAGCCTACCGGTGCTTTGGATACCAAAAGCGGTGAGGAGGTCATGAAGATCCTGCAGGAGCTCAATGCTCAGGGACATACCGTGATCCTGGTGACCCATGATCCGCGCATCGCCGCCCATGCCCGCAGAGTGATCACCATACGCGACGGCAATATAGTATCCGACGTGCAAAATACTCAAACAGGAAAAAAAACGCTCTCAGATGTTACAAAAGAAAAGTCAGAAATAAAAAATTCCGGAAAATCAACTCCCAAACCTTCTTTTAAATTCAAAGCCGCAGCCTTTGCCGAACGTCTTCGCGAAGCTGCGGTGATGGCTTTGCGCTCCATGGCGTCAAACCGTATGCGTACGCTGCTTACCATGCTCGGCATCATCATCGGCATCATGGCCGTGGTGATGGTTGTGGCCTTAGCCCGCGGAGCCTCTGACAACATCATCGCCAATATCTCGTCCATGGGAACCAATACCATCTCGGTGATGCCCGGTGAGCGTATGGGCGACGTGCGTTCAAATAAGGTCAGAACTTTAAAGGTCTCCGATTTAAAAGCCTTGCAGGGACAGCCTTTTGTGGATTCTGCATCTCCGGTGGTGCAAAGCTCGGTATTGCTAAGGCGCTACAATCTTGAGAACAACGCCACAGCCTACGGGGTAAATTCCGAATACT
>JALEXT010000031.1 GCA_022779845.1 Succinatimonas sp. | reverse complement strand
CAACGGTCATATCAAGATCTGCGACGGTACCACCATATGCGGTATGAGCATGGTGATGCGTTCAATCGACAAACCCGGTACTTATGCGTCCGGGATCCCGGCGCAGACCAACAAAGAATGGCGTCTTACTGCCGCCAGAACCATGCATATCAACGAGATGTACCATAAGCTTGAAGATCTTTCTTCAAAGGTGCAGGAACTCGAAGCAAAACTCAACAAAGCATAATTTAAAAATAACACAGCATTCAAGCAGGGGGCAAAAGTGACAGAAGCAAATGAAATAACAGAAAAAAAGAATACGTTGGACGTCGAGCAGATCATGAATCTGCTTCCTCACCGTTACCCTTTTTTGATGATCGACCGCGTATTGGATTACAACATTACCGGTGAACATAAGACCTTGAAAGCCGTGAAAAATGTAAGCTTCAACGAACCGTATTTTCAGGGACACTTCCCTGGTAAGCCGGTAATGCCGGGAGTACTGATCCTCGAGGCCATGGCGCAGGCTACCGGTATTCTTGCTTTTACCATGGTGGGCAAACCCAAACCAGGTGAGCTTTATTATTTTGCTGCCATAGACAATGCCCGTTTTAAGCATCCTGTGGTGCCCGGTGATCAACTTATCATTGAAGTTGAGTACTTTAAAGAAAGACGCGGAATTGCATCATTCTCAGGTGCAGCTTACGTTGACGGCAAGCTTGCCTGTAAAGCGGATCTCATGTGCGCCAAGCACTGATCGGCAATTTTGGTGTACCGGAATTTGAGTCCCGTTAACTTGTCGCATCGCGTTTTGACAGGATTATAAGCGGGTAAAACATAGCAGAATAAGGGATAAACAGTGACAGAGATCAACGCATCTATCGATCCTACCGCTAAGGTGGGACCTGAGGTACAAATCGCTCCGGGCGCCGTGATCCGCGAGCACGTGGTGATCGAAGGTAAGGTGAGCATCGGTGAGGGAACGGTGGTAGAGCCGTTTTGCGTGATCCGCGGGCCTTGCAGCATAGGCAAACGCAATCACATTTATCAGTTCTGCTCCATAGGTGAGGGATGTCAGGATCTTAAATACCGAGGCGAACCTACCACTCTGACCATAGGTGATGACAATACCATTCGCGAACATTGCACCATGCATCGCGGCACGGTACAGGGTATTGGAACCACCACCGTCGGCAGTCACAACCTGTTTATGGTCAATACTCACGTAGCCCATGACTGCGTGATAGGAGATCATTGCATATTTGCCAATAATGCCACCCTTGCAGGTCACGTTTCCATAGGCGATTATGTAATTTTCGGAGGACTTGCCGCCATACATCAGTTCGGTCGAGTCGGATCGCATGCTTTTGTAGCCGGTATGGCCGCGCTCAATATGGATGTTCCTCCTTATGTCATGGCAGCAGGACATTATGCAAAGCCTTTTGGTATTAACAAGGTGGGCTTGCAACGCCGCGGTTTTTCTCAGGAGGCCATTCGAGCCATCAGTCATGCCTACATGGTGATTTACAAACATCATCTGACCATAGAAGAGGCTTTGACCGAACTTGAAGGTATGGTCGCAGAGCATCCTGAGATCCAACCTCTCATCGATTTCATCAGGCAAAACGGCCGCGGGATCATCAGATGAGTCTGAATCCGCATCTTTACGCCATCACCGCAGGTGAAATCTCCGGAGATACTTTGGGCAGCGGGCTGATGCATGCCATCAAAAGACTTGATCCCAAAGCAGAATTCATAGGTATAGGCGGTCCCAAGATGATCGCCGCCGGAATGCGTTCCTACGCCGATATCAATACCTTGTCGGTAATGGGAATATCAGAGGTACTTTCTCATATCGTACCCATATTGAGAATAAGGCACAGAGTAGGTAAGCTGATTGCCGCCGCCCGTCCCTGCGTGATGATCGGAATAGATTCTCCCGATTTCAATTTAAGTTTGGAACGCAAGCTGCAATCCTTCGGGATCCCCGCAATTCATTATGTCAGTCCTTCAGTATGGGCCTGGCGAGAGGGAAGGCTTAAAAAGATCAAAGCTTCATGCAGTGAAGTTTTGTGTCTTTTGAAATTTGAAAAAGATTTCTATGATCAGCACGGCATGAAGGCTGCCTATGTGGGGCATACTCTTGCCAATGCCATTGCCCTTGACAATGATCAGGAAAGTGCCCGCGAGCGTATAGATCTTTATCGAACCAGCATTGAACAGATCAAAGGCAAAGTAATGGGGATCCTGCCCGGATCAAGATCCGGAGTTATCGAACACATGTTGCCTGTATATGCTCAGGCGGCGCGTTTGGTGCGTAAACAGATGCCGGACACGGTATTTATAAGTACGGTGCCCACTTATGAGCTTGCCTCCAAAGTAAAAGATCTTTGGCTTGAGTACAGCCCTGATCTATCGCTTACCGTTTATGTAGGCAGTACCCGCGACGTGATCGCCTCGTGCGATGCCCTTTTGCTGACTTCCGGTACCGTGGCGCTTGAAACCATGCTTATCAACCGTCCTTTTTGCGTTGCCTACAGGGTTTCCGCGTTAACGGCCGCCATAGGCAGGAGACTGCTTAGGATCTCAACTTATTCACTGCCTAATCTTATTGCCCGTACTACCTTGGTACGCGAATTTATTCAGGAGCAGTGTACTCCCGAGGCTTTGTCCCATGAGATGCTGCAGCTTTTGCGTTCTGACAATCTGGTGATGAAAGGCCAGTTCAGATCCGTTCATGAGCAGATGCGTATGCCTTCTGATTCAATTGCCGCGCAGGAAGTGATGCGGGTGATAGGACGTGACTTAAGCAAAGCAGAGAAAGCCGATGCGGAACTTGCCGATCCCGTTGCAGATACGGAGGATATCGAGCCTCAGGTGACTTTACCAGATCCTGATGATATCAACGAGCCGGATTTGAAAGCCGAGCCGGTATTTGATTTGCATTTGGGAAAGGATCGCGAAGGCGGAAAATGATTAAAAAAATTGTTTTCCCTCCTTTTGAATATCCGCTTGATCCTGCTTTGTACCAGGTATGCGGTGTTGATGAAGCCGGTCGCGGTCCTTTGATGGGAGACGTAGTCGCAGGATGTGTGATCTTGGATCCTTCACGTGAAATAGAAGGCCTTAACGATTCAAAAAAGTTGTCTGAAAAAAAACGCAACTTGCTTGAAATCGAGATTAAATCCAAAGCTTTGGCTTGGGGGATCGGCTCTTGTTCAAGTGAAGAAATCGACAGACTGAATATACTTGAAGCCTCTATGGAGGCCATGCGCCGCGCCTATGCTCAGGCTTGCAAAATGTTGGGACATGAATGCGCTTTGATGCTGGTTGACGGTAATCGGGTGCCCAAAGGACTCAGTATCGAGGCTACGGCGGTAGTCAAAGGCGATTCCCGTGTAAAAGAGATCTCGGCTGCGTCGATCCTCGCTAAGGTTGAACGTGATCGACGTATGTACGCACTTGACGCACTGTACCCAGAGTACGGCTTTAAAAAAAATAAGGGTTACCCTACGGCGGCACATCTTGAGGCACTGCGAACTTTGCCCGTACTTGACTGCTATCGCAGAAGTTACGCTCCGGTGCGTCGTATACTGCAACAGCGCGGTGAAATGATTTAATGCGTGCCGCATGTTACTGCGGCTTCAACGGTGAGAATTATGAACGACATGGAATATCTTGATTTTGAAAAACCTATTGCCGATCTCGTCGACCATATCGAAGAGCTCAAGCGTCTTAGTAAGGACATGAGCTCCGATTCCGACGTGGATCTCACCAAAGAGCTCAGAGCTCTTGAAAAGAAAAATGAAACCCTGACCAAAAAGATCTTCGGATCTTTAAGTGCCTGGCAAATCTCGCAACTTTCGCGACATCCCCGTCGTCCTTATACTTTGGATTATATCGAAAGGATCTTTACCGATTTCAGAGAGCTTTCCGGGGACAGAGCCTTTGCCGATGATCGTGCCATCGTAGGCGGGCTTGCACGTTTAAACGGCATGCCGATCATGGTCATAGGTCAGCAAAAAGGCCGTGATATTCGCGAGCGCACGCTGCGCAATTTCGGCATGCCGCGTCCTGAGGGGTATCGTAAGGCTGCAAGACTTATGCGTATGGCAGAAAAATTCCACATCCCTTTAGTCACCTTTATAGATACCCCGGGTGCATATCCGGGAGTAGGGGCCGAGGAACGTTCGCAGGCAGGAGCCATTGCCGAAAATTTAAAGCTCATGTCCGATTTGCGCATTCCCGTGGTTTGCACGGTTATAGGTGAGGGCGGATCAGGCGGAGCACTGGCCATAGGCGTCGGTGATCGCGTCAATATGTTGCAGTATTCAACATACAGCGTGATTTCTCCTGAAGGATGTGCATCCATACTGTGGAAGAGCGCAGACAAGGCTCCTCTTGCTGCAGAAGCATTAAATTTCACCGCGCCGCGCCTTAAGCAACTGGGACTTATCGATAACGTGGTCCCAGAAGCTTTGGGCGGAGCTCACCGTGATTATGATGTGACGGCTGCAAACTTAAAGCAACGTTTGGTGACTGATCTTAATGAATTGCTCAATTTGCCCTTAGACAGGCTTATTGAGCAACGTTTTACTCGTATCATGCATTACGGTTATTGTGACTAATTCAAAAGCTGCGGCTCTCGTCGATGCGTTGGCACGGCGCATCATAGATGAGATCGCTCCGTCACGTTTGGTTATAGGCCTTTCAGGCGGAGCTGATTCTACTTTGGCTTTGTTGGTTTGCAGGAGGGTTCGTGATCTTTGCCCATCCTGTTTTGTGCAGGCAGTGCATTGTATTCACGGTCTGGATGCCGACGATCCCGTATGGCTTGCTCATTGCAAAAAACTGTGCCGGCGCGTGGATGTTCCGCTGAAAACTCCAAAGTTGCACATAGTTTACGGCAACGGCAGATCTCCTGAAGAAGTTTCCCGCAGTGAGCGCTATGCCGCGCTTTTGCGTGAGCTCAAAGGAGGAGCATTGGTGCTGGGGCATCAGGCCGATGATCAGTGCGAAAATCTTTTTTTGGCTTTAAAACGCGGATCCGGACCTCACGGTTTGTCCGGCATGCGCTTTATCACGCGTGACGAACGCGGCACGGTGTTAAGACCTCTGCTCAGTCTTACCAAAAAGCAGATAGAAGAGATCATTGAAGCTTTAGGCTTTGATTTTGTCTACGATATTTCTAACAGTTACCTTAAGTTTGAACGTAATTTCATAAGACTTAAGGTTTTGCCGCTTATCAAAGAACGTTTTCCCTCCATAGAAAAAGCAGTTTTGCGCTCTCAAAAATTGTGTGCATATGAGCACGATCTTGCCGTACGTTATGCAAAGCCTGTCTTTGAAAGTGTTTTTCAGGCAAATGATCCTTTTTTGCCGACATTTGATTTTTCAAAATTGGATACTGATGACGAGCCGCTCATGCTTACTTTGCTTCGCATGTTTTGGATGAGCATGCTTACTTTGCCGCCTGAGCTTGAGGTACTTATGAGCTCGCTTAATCTGATGAGAATAAGTGCAGATCAGTTCGGAGTGGTAAAACACGAGGGATTGGAACTTAGACGTTATAAAAGCAGTCTGTATCTTATGAAACCTTGTGTTTTCCCTGAGCGCAAGAGTTTTACTCTGAAACAGGATCAGAGTTTGCGCCTTGGTGATTTCGTTTATACCCTGAAAAGATCATCAGAAAAAGAGGCGTTTTCTCTTAACGGTGATGAGGTGATCTTAGACTTTGATCTCAAGGGATCTCAAAAATTAAAACCGGTGCACAGAGCACATGCACGTGAGATAAAAAAATTGATGTCAGAATATGCTGTGCCGTATTTCATGCGTCAAAAACAGTGTCTGGTGAAAAATTGTTCCGGCATGATTGTGGCACTTGGTGATCTTTGTGCCTGCGTAAAATCCGAGGCGGTGCAACCAAGTTACGTGCTTAAAATTCAGAGAGCAGAATAAAAAAAGACCCGAGGCTTATTGAGCGTCGGGCTTGTAAAAGAATTGGGATTTTATATGAGGAAGAAATCAGGCTGCTAAAATCTTTTTCATATACCTCTTAGAGGGAGCTTTTTAATAAAAGTTCAAAAATTTTTTAAATTTTTTTTAACGAACTGCAATATAGCGGTATTAGCTGCAGAAGATCGCGTTTTTAACTGGAAAAGTTTCACGAGAATGTCCTGCCGTTAAGGAAAATTTTAAAACACTTGTGATTTGAGAAAAAATAAGTTAGCATAGGCTAACAGTGAGTCGACTGATACGGAGATTTTCCTGACTTTCCCCGGACAGCAAGCAAACTTCTCACTTTTTGCATGTGTTTTTGCACGGGTCAGCCCCGGGCGGTATCCTTAAACGGGTGCCGCTTTTTTTTGTTTGTAAGGAAAGTTGTCAGTAACGTGATCTTATGAGTTTGTTTACGGTGAAGATTTTTAACTGATCAGTTTTTAAAGAAAACCGGTTGCCAAATATCCTGATTTAAGCAACGCTCTTAGAATTTTGCAAACGCTGGAAAATAAAAACCCCGCATTAAAGCGGGGTTACAAGAACCTGACTTGAATTAAGCCATAGCCTTGACCAATGCAGAGAGCTTGCTCTTAGCACGGGCAGCTTTGTTCTTGTGGATCAGACCTTTACCGGCAGAACGGTCGAGAACGGATTCAGCTTTGATAAAAGCAGCCTTGGCAGCTTCCTTGTCACCGGTGGCAACAACTTTGGCGACATTCTTAACTAAAGTGCGCATCTTGGAACGTGCAGCGACATTGTGCTGACGTGCCTTCTCGGCGATAACCACGCGCTTCTTTGCAGATTTAATATTAGGCACAGATAGCTCCTGATAAATTACAAAATTGCCACATTCCATATACACGGTGGCACTGAACGCAGTATTCTACCAGTTAAAAACCCTTTTTTAAAGGGTAAATATCAAGAATAGCGGGTATGGTGCTTAAAAAAAGCAAATCGCTTTGACTGTATGCAAGGTTGTTAAAGATCCGTGTTCAAGACCCGTTACTGTATTAAATGTAAGAAATGTATCACGTATCAAGTATAATGGGGGTTCAGCGTGGGGAAGATCATCCCTTTTTTTGATGAATTTTAATGAAACGGCAGTTGGAGCAAATGCGTCTTATCCGCTCGTGGTCTGATTTTAAGAAACAAGGCAACGGAATAGCCTTGGCCATAGGCAATTTCGACGGTATGCATTTGGGACATCAGGCTGTTTTGGAAAAACTTAGAAAAGAAGCGTCGCGCTTGGGATTGATCCCTGCCGTTATGACGTTTAAGCCTCATCCTAGGGATTTTTTTCGTCCCGATGAACCGCATCCGAAAATCTTCACCTTACGTGATAAAGTCGAAGCATTTGCCCGCGAAAATATTGATTTGATGTTTTGCGTACGTTTTGACGCAACTTTTGCAAAGCTTGAGCCTGAAGAATTTGTCGGCAAGGTTTTATGTGAAAAACTCGGTGTCAGAACGGTGATTGTAGGTTCGCTTTTTTATTTCGGAAAAGGCGGAAAAGCTTCATTTGCCGATTTGAAATCTCTTTGTGCCAGAAGAAATATTGAAGCTTTGTCGGTAGACGGAGTGGAAGCCGACGGAAAAAGGGTATCAAGTACTCATATACGCAGTTTGCTATTGCAGGGTAAATTTAAAGAGGCAGCTGATTTTCTCGGCAGAGCGTATACGGTGAGCGGCAGGATCGCGCACGGTAATGCTTTGGGCAGAACTTTGGGTTTTCCCACGGCTAATGTGGAGTTGCACGGATTGCGTCTTCCGTTAGAAGGCGTTTTTGCAGTCAGGGTAAGTACCTTATACGGTGTGTTTAAAGGTATGTGCAATGCCGGTGTACGTCCCTCCGTAAGAGAGGAACGTAAGCGTTATTTGCTTGAAGCTTACCTTTTTGACTTTACAGGCGATCTTTACGGTACTTTGGTAAAGATCACCTTTGTAAAAAAAATTCGGGACGAACAGAAATTTCAAAATCTTGATGAACTCAAGTCAAGATTATTTATCGACAGACAGGCAGCGCAGGATGCGCTTGATGCTTGAAAGTTAGCGATTTTATCGCAAGGTTTTATGTATAAACAAAGGTCATAATTTACAGGTCAGAACATGGCAGATTATAAACAGACTCTGAATCTTCCTAATACAGCTTTTCCCATGCGCGGCAATTTGGCCAAGCGTGAACCTCAGATGCTGGAGGATTGGGAAAAACGCGGTCTTTATCAAAAGATCCGTACCGCCCGTGCAGGTTGCAATACCTTTATCCTGCATGACGGTCCTCCGTATGCAAACGGCAACATCCACATCGGACATTCTATAAACAAGGTCTTAAAAGACATCATCATCAAATCCAAGACCTTGTCGGGATTCGATTCGCCTTACATCCCCGGCTGGGATTGCCACGGTCTTCCCATAGAGGTTAAGGTCGAAAGTATGGTAGGCAAGCCCGGAGTTAAGGTAAGTGCGGCTCAATTTCGTGAAGAATGCCGTAAGTATGCCTGGTCTCAGGTAAATACTCAGCGTGAAAGTTTCAAACGCTTAGGTGTTTTGGGTGACTGGGATCATCCCTATATCACCATGGATTACAAGACCGAAGCGGCCACCATTCGCGAATTGGGATCGGTAATTGCAAACGGACATTTTGTACGCGGTTTGAAACCGGTGTACTGGTGTATGGATTGTCAGTCTGCCCTTGCTGAGGCTGAGGTAGAATACAAGGACGTCACCTCCGATTCCATTTACGTGCGCTTTGCCGCCGTCGATGAACAGAAGGTTTTAGACATTTTCGGCGCTCAGGGAAAAGGTCCTGTTTCCTGCCTTATTTGGACCACAACCCCGTGGACTCTTCCTGCCAACCGTGCCATATGCGTAAACGAAGCTTTGAAGTACTCTTTGCTTCAGGTAAAGAGCGAAAAAGGTGAAGAACGCCTCATCGTTGCAACAGAACTTGCCGAAGAGGTTATGAAGACTGCCGGTATCGAAGAGTGGAGTTTCATAGGACAGAGCGTTTCTGGCAAAGCTTTGGAATTGCAGCGTTTTAAACATCCTTTCCTGAATTTTGACGTTCCGGTGATTTTAGGTGCTCACGTTACTCTGGAAGCCGGTACCGGATGCGTACACACTGCAGGCGGACACGGTCTTGACGACTATAACGTTTCCGTAAAATACGGACTTGAAATTTATAACCCGGTCAAACCTGACGGTTGCTTTAAGGATGACGTCGAATTTTTTGCCGGTATGAACGTGCTCAAGGCCAATCCTGAAGTCATAAAGGTTTTGATTGACAAGGGAGCTTTGTTAAAGGCTGTAAAGATCACTCACAGTTATCCTCATTGCTGGCGTCACAAGACCCCGGTGATCTTCAGAGCTACCGAGCAGTGGTTCATTTCCATGGATGGTAACGGTCTTAGAAAGAATGCACTTGACGAGATCAAGAAAGTGCGTTGGATCCCGGCGTGGGGACAAAACCGCATCGAAGCCATGGTTAAACAGCGTACCGACTGGTGTATTTCCCGTCAGCGTACCTGGGGTATGCCCTGTGCCGTACTTATCAACAATGAAACCGGCGAGATCCATCCGCGTACTCCAGAGATCATTGAAAAAGTAGCCAAGGCAGTTGAGGAAAAAGGCATTCAGGCTTGGTGGGATTTGAGTGTCGAAGAACTCATCGGTCCTGAGGAAGCTCCTTTGTACCATAAAGATCCCAATACCTTGGATGTATGGTTTGATTCAGGTTCGACCTGGTTTACGGTCGTAGGTCAGCGTCCGGAGTTCAGAGGACATGACATCGACATGTATCTTGAAGGATCTGATCAGCATCGCGGCTGGTTCATGTCATCTTTGATGCTCTCTTGTGCCTCAAACGGCAAAGCCCCGTATAAACAGGTGTTGACTCACGGCTTTACCGTTGACGGACAGGGCCGCAAGATGTCCAAATCACTTGGCAATGTAATTGCTCCTTCTGAGGTTATCGATCAGTTGGGAGCCGACGTGCTGAGACTTTGGATAGCCGGAAATGATTACACTGGGGATATGGCAGTTTCCAAGGAGATCTTCAAACATACCTCCGATGCCTACCGCCGCGTGCGTAATACCGTACGCTTCCTGCTTGCCAATTTGAACGGTTTTGATCCTAAAAAAGATGCCGTGCCTTTTGACAACATGCTCGAGCTTGACAAATGGGCTGTGTCTTGTGCGTCCAAGACCCAAAAGAGCATTCTCAAGGCTTATGAAGATTATGATTTCCATCAGGTAGTGCAGACACTGATGCTCTTTTGCTCGATTCAGATGGGATCGTTCTATCTTGATATCATCAAAGATCGTCAGTACACGGCTAAAGCCGACGGTTTGGCCCGCCGTTCCTGCCAAAGCGCTCTTTATCTTATTGCCGAGGCTTTGATCCGCTGGATGGCTCCTGTTTTATCCTTTACCGCTCAGGAAGCTTGGGAAGCAATGCCGGGTGATCGCGATGAATTCGTGTTCACTTCCCATTGGTTCGACGGCTTGAATGAACTTGATGAAAATTCCAAGTTTAACAGCGCCTATTGGGATCGTATTCTGGCCTTCCGCAGCGAAGCCAACCGAGCATTGGAAAATGCCCGTAACGCAGGAGTAGTCGGCGGCTCTTTGGAATCTGAACTTACCG
>JALEXT010000017.1 GCA_022779845.1 Succinatimonas sp. | reverse complement strand
AGCACCGTCATGTCCGCTGTCGATTACAACCGTATTCCTAGGACGTGGGACACGGCGTATAGATTCAGGTACGCTCAAAATAAAATTTATTAGTACATATAAATAAAATTATGTACTAATTATATCATTATTTTTAGGACTTAAAAACACGCAACTTTGACCCAAAGAAGGAAATAATGAAGGTAAATGAGCCATAGAATGCCGCGAACAGGTAGTAATATGCTCATTTAAGGACATAAAAAAGTCCATCAAATATGATGAGCTTATGTAAATCAAGCAGTTACCTACAGGTCTACATTAGTACCAACATAGGTGAATGTTTTTATTAAGTGAAAACACTTGATTTTTTAATCAAGATTTAGACGAGGCGGGATCCGCCTGAAACGGAAAAAGATCGGCTCTCGGCATTGCATAATAGCTTTTACAAACATACAAGTTAGGGAGCATATTATGGAAGCAAATGTCGCCGGAGCCCTGCCCATCATCGTTACCAACTATGCCAGAGCCTTTGGCGTCAGGGTGCGCATGCAGGGCAGCGAAGCTTATACCAACGGTCGGGAAATCGTGATCCCGAGACTCGATCTCAACGACAAATTAAAAGCCCGGCTTGCCTACGGTTACCTTGCGCACGAGGCATCTCACGTGCGTTATACCGATTTTCGCGTAGTGCAAAGCGTTAAGGGGAATTTTCTCAGAAAATCATTGCTGAATATTCTTGAAGATGCGCGCGTGGAGCAATTGATCGGCTCATCGTTCATAGGTGTCTGGGAAAATCTGGAGCTTCTGCGTTCTTACCCTGATAACGGGTGGAATGAATTTGAACGCGATGCTTTGCAAAAACCCGTTTTGCAACTGTTGCTGGCTTACATATTGTGCTACACGGGATGTTATGCCCAGCGTTTTAAAATCCTAAGGCACCGGGCCGCTTTTTTATTCTTTGTCTTAAGACGCCGTTTTAATCATGAATGCCTAAGAAAGATTTCCCGTTTGAGTCTTAAGATTTTAAACGATCGCAATACGGCTGAAGTTCTGAACACGGTCGATGCCATTGCCGAAGTTCTGAACACCGGCGGCTGCTTTTGTGCAGATCAAAGAAAATTAAAAAACAAAAGAAGAAGCAGTCAAAAAAGCATCAAACTGCGTATGGGAAATGAACTTAAGGCACAGTGTCAGGCCTTAGAGCGCAGTACTGACGGCGAGTTTTCAGCTTTGGTTCCCGGGTGTGAGGCCGCATCGATAGTTTCTGCTTTGGGAAATACCCAGCAAAGCGCGCGCGATGATTTGGGGGTATTTGATGTCGGAGTCTGTCGTCCCGGGCGCCGTAATTTTCTGACTCTGGCAGATACCTCATCAAATTTAAGACGCAGATTAAGGCAGAAAATAAGTTCGTGGCTTGAGGTGCGCGGAGGCGGCAGGATCGCAGGCAACAGGATAAATCCTTATCGCGCCGTCTTCCTGAAAACAGGTGAGAGCAGAATTTTTTATGATCGCTTGACCGAGCAGGGGTTGTCAGTATCAGTGCATCTTTTGGTAGACGTGTCAGGATCGATGTTAGCCTCAGACGGTGAGGATATGTCGCGTTGTGAAGCCGCCTGCCGCTGTGCTTTGTCCCTTGCCGCAGCCCTTGACGGAATAGACGGAATCGTACCTTTGTGTTCTTTTTTCCCGGGAAGCGATGCCGAGGTGGAAAGTGCGCTGTCTATTGGTCAGAAAGTAGCGACACGTGCGGCTTTTTTTGATCAGAAACCGCGCGGCTCTACTCCTTTGGCTCAGGCTTTGTGGCATGCGGAGGAGTCTGCCTTAAAAACCTCTTGTAAAAGACATATAGTTTTGGTACTTACCGACGGGATCCCTGACAGCGTGATGCAGGCCAAGATAGCAGCCGAGCATTTGGCTTCTCAAAATATCGAGTGTTACGGCATCGGGATAAGACTCGACTTCATCAAATCCCTGCTTCCTTGCAGTACGGTGATACGCAAACCGTCAGAGCTTGATGAGGCTGTTTTTAAATTGCTTTCCAAAGTCATAGTGTCGCAGGATTTGTAAGGCTTAATTTTTGCTAAAATTGCCGCGGCTTTGAGTATCAGAGTTTCAATAAAGTGTCATTTTTTCACGTTGTGCGGCAAATTAAGGTGCAGAGAGGTTAAAAGATCAGAAAAATGTTACGCAGTGATTTCAATTTTGAGCTTCCGCGAGAGCTGATTGCCGAATATCCGAGTTCCGAACGTACGGGATGCCGCATGCTCTGTTTAAACGGCGAAGACGGCTCTTATGAGGATCGGCATTTTTACGATCTTAAAAATTTTTTAAAGCCAGGTGATCTTCTCGTTTTTAACGATACCAAGGTGATCCCTGCAAGACTTTACGGGAAAAAAGAAACCGGAGGCAACGTCGAGATCTTAATAGAGCGCATTTTGTCCCAGTCTTCTGCTCTTTGTCATATGCGTGCTTCAAAGCCTGCCAAAGCAGGTTCTTTCGTTAACTTAAACGGCGGACATAAGTTTTTGGTGTCAGGACGCGAAGGAGAGCTTTTCAAGATTGAAACCGTGGACAATCAGAGCGTGCTCGATGTTTTGAATGCCGAAGGTCATATTCCTCTTCCTCCTTATATAGATCGTGAGGATGAGCCCTTGGATCGCGAACGCTATCAAACTGTGTACAGCCGGGAGCCCGGTGCCGTGGCGGCCCCTACTGCCGGTTTGCATTTTGACGAACCGCAGTTGCAGGAGCTAAAAAAACTTGGGATCAATATGGCTTTTTGTACTCTGCACGTGGGAGCCGGAACCTTCCAGCCGGTACGTGAAGATGACATCAGTGCTCACCATATGCATTCTGAATTCGTGCATCTTTCAAAAGAAGTATCAGATGCCGTCTTGAAGGCACGTCGTGAAGGTCACAGGGTAATAGCCGTCGGAACTACGGCCGTGCGTTCTTTGGAAAGTGCTGCTCAACAAGCTGAAAAAGACGGTTTAAGCGATCCCATCGCGCCTTTTTCTGCAGATACCTCTATTTTTATTTACCCCGGCTATCGTTACCGTGTGGTGGATGCGTTGATCACTAACTTCCATCTTCCGGAGTCCACACTGATCATGCTGGTCGCGGCTTTTGCAGGCTACAGTCACACCATGAAAGCTTATGAGCATGCGGTTAAAGATGCTTATAAATTCTTCAGTTACGGCGATTGCATGTTTATCACCAAAAACGAAAAGGCTTATACGGATTTGCCGCCTTCGGCAATTGCCAAACAGGATTAACTTTAGGATAGTAAATGAAATTTACAGTTAAAAAAACATCTGGACGTGCCCGTTTGGGAAGTTTGGAATTGCCTCACGGTACGGTGCGTACTCCGGCATTTATGCCGGTCGGAACACAGGCTACGGTTAAAGGCATGCGGCCTGAGCATATCAAAGAATTGGGTGCCGATATACTCTTGGGCAATACCTTCCATTTGTGGCTGCGCCCGGGGCCCGAGGTGATCAGAGCTCACGGCGGGTTGCATCAGTTTATGAATTGGCAGGGACCGATCCTTACCGATTCTGGCGGGTTTCAGGTATTTTCCCTTTCAGGGTTGCGCAAGGTTACCGAAGAAGGCGTAAATTTCCGCCATCCCATCAACGGGTCGAAACTGTTTTTGTCTCCTGAAATTTCCATGCAGATTCAGCATGCGTTGAATTCTGACATCGTGATGCAGTTTGACGAATGCATTGCACTGCCTGCTCCACGAGATGAAATGAAGCGTGCCATGGAGTTGTCCTTGCGTTGGGCCCGTCGCTGTCGCGATGAGTTTGCCCGTCTTGAAAATCACAATGCTCTGTTCGGCATTATTCAGGGCGGTACCGATAAATCGTTACGTGAGGCTTCATTGCGCGGTTTGACCGATATAGGTTTTGACGGTTATGCCATCGGCGGTTTGGCCGTGGGCGAGCCTAAAAAAGATATGTACGGTGAACTTGATCACATTACTCCGATGATGCCTGATGATCACCCCAGATATCTTATGGGAGTCGGAACTCCCATGGATATATTGCAGGGTGTGTTAAACGGCGTGGATATGTTCGATTGTGTGATGCCTTCGCGCAATGCCCGCAACGGTCATCTTTTCACCAGTCAGGGCGTGGTAAGAATAAGAAATGCCCGTTATGCAACGGATACTTCGCCGCTTGATCCTAATTGCGGATGCTATACCTGTCAAAATTATACCAAGGCTTATTTGCATCATTTGGACAAGTGCAACGAGATTTTGGGAGCACATCTTAATACCCTGCATAATCTTTGGTTCTATGAGCATTTCATGGCTGACATACGCAAGGCCATTGAAGAGGATCGCTTAGAGCAGTTTGCAGAAGACTTTTATAAAGTATGGGGAAGACCGGAAGCCTGATGTCGGCTGACGACCTTTTCTGATAATGAAGGGGATCCTTAATGATTGTTGAGGATCCTCAAAAACGTTTTAGTAGCAGTGTACTGAAAACGGTTCATGAATGAAGTTTGACCGGATTGTAAAACTTCAGATCTACAGCACAGTTAAATAATACAGGGAAGTAAAAGATGGTGCGCCTTAGTGGACTCGAACCACCGACCCCCACCATGTCAAGGTGATGCTCTAACCAAGCTGAGCTAAAGGCGCATGTTGAATTGACCGTCTGTCCGAATGGTGCGCCTTAGTGGACTCGAACCACCGACCCCCACCATGTCAAGGTGATGCTCTAACCAAGCTGAGCTAAAGGCGCATCGGACAACGGCGGATATTCTAACAGCAAAATCTGCTTTTGCAAGAAATTTTTGCATTAAGAAGTTGAGATGAAAAAATACCGTTTTAAAAATCAAAAGCGTCTAATGTTTTTTGAGAGTGTATAATCGTCTCCGTTTCAGGCCGCCGCACAAGGACCCGGGTTGTAAGCGAAGGTTTAGTTGCGGAGGGTGAAATTCAAGTCTATTTTCAACAGAGGCCCGTGGATGCGCTGTATGCATCGGGGTTTTTATATTTATGCCAAAAATTACTCTTCCTAACGGTGACGTTAAATCTTTTGA
>JALEXT010000007.1 GCA_022779845.1 Succinatimonas sp. | reverse complement strand
AGCCGGACTTAAGCCTGCAAAGGACATCGTGATCGTTTCCTGCGACGACGTTTAGGGTATCTTCCAGGCTATGATCGATGGCAAGGCCAATGCTACCGTCGAGTGCAACCCTCTGCAGGGCGAGCTCTTCTTTGAGACTGCCAAGAAGGTCTTGAAGGGTGAGCCTGTACCTAAGAGCGTGTTCGTTAAGGAAGATGTGTTCCCTGCTGAAACTGCAGCCGAAGTCTTCCCGACTCGTAAATACTGATCATATGGCAACACGGCAGTTTATTTAAGAAAACCGCAGCCGCTGCCTAAATAGGGGGAGTCTTAAGATCCCCTAGGAGAGGGGGGATGAGTTTTTATCCCCCTTTTTAATTTCAGGGATAGGACTTTTCCCTTTATTTTTTCATTCCTCAGGAGGGCTTGATGGCCTCTGACAATGATCTCATCCTCAGGATGGAACATATAGACATGTTCTTTCCTGGCGTGAAGGCTTTAAAAGACGTGTCCTTCAATTTAAGACGCGGTGAAATACATTCGCTGATGGGGGAAAACGGTGCCGGCAAATCTACCTTGGTCAAGGTGCTTACCGGTGTATACCAAAAAACCGCCGGCGACGTAATTTATTGTGGTGATCATATAGAACCCAAATCTCCGCTTGAAAGTCAGAAAATAGGCATTTCCACCGTTTATCAGGAAGTGAATCTTTGCGCCAATCTTTCCGTAGCCGAAAACATTTACATCGGGCGTGAACCGCGCACCAAATTAGGTGCCATAGATTGGCATACTATGGAAGAGCGTTCGTCAAAGCTTTTGCACGATTCTTTGGGTATTGATATCGACGTTACCAAGCTTTTGAGTTTCTATCCTGTGGCCATGCAGCAAATGATCGCCATTGCCAGAGCCATAGATACCAGATGCAAGATCCTGATCTTGGACGAGCCTACTTCTTCTTTGTCAGAGCGCGAAACCGAGAAGTTGTTTGAGATCATGCGCAACTTGAGAAGCACGGGGATCTCCATAATCTTCATTTCGCATTTCTTAGAGCAGATTTATACCATCTGTGATCGCATTACCATTTTGCGTGACGGTTCTTATGTAGGCGAATACGAAGTTAAAAAGTTGCCTCGAATCGAACTGATTTCCAAGATGATGGGCAAGGAGATCAATGAAGGCGAAATAGAAAGCAACGTCGACAAGTCAAAACCGTCTGACAAGCGCTTTATTGAGACTGACAAAGTCACCGTACCCGGCAAAGTAAAAGATCTCAGTTTTAATATCAAACAGGGTGAAGTGATCGGTTTGGCCGGTCTTTTGGGCTCCGGGCGTACCGAGATTGCCGATATGCTTTTCGGACTTACTCCCAAAACCTCCGGTACTTTAAAAGTGGACGGACTTGAAGTTTCGTTCAAATGTCCTATGGATGCCATGAAAAAGCGCATTGCTTTTTGCCCTGAAGACAGAAAAATTTCAGGAATATTTGCCGATCTCACCGTGCGCGAAAACATCATCATGGCTTTGGTGGCAAAAGGCGGCATGTTCAGGCACATGCCACGCTCAAAACAGAACGAGCTTGCCGACTACTATATAAAACTGTTGCGCATTAAAGTTTCCGATCGTGAACAGCGCGTAGGTCAGTTATCAGGCGGAAATCAGCAGAAAGTGATCATCGCCAGATGGCTTGCAACTCAGCCTTCGCTGCTTATCCTTGATGAACCTACCCGCGGCATAGATGTCGGTACCAAATCGGAAATAGAAGCTCTGTCAGTTTCACTGGCCAAGGAAAATGGCATGAGTGTGGTCTTCATTTCAGGAGAAATGGGGGAGATGGTACGTACCTGTTCACGTATTATCGTGATCCGCGATCACGTTAAGCTTACGGAACTGGCAGAAGACGAGATCTCCGAGACTCATATCATGCAGGCTATTGCTGGAGACTACCATGGACATGCTTAAAAAGTTTTCCCACAGCTCATTGGCTTTGCCTTTGATATGTTTGGGAGCGTTGTTGCTGTTCAACGCAATCTTTGTGCACGGATTTTTTGATATCCAGGTCATGGACAACGGAAATCTTTACGGACGTCCCATCGACATTCTGCGCCGTTGTTCCTCTTTGATCATTTTGGCTTTGGGCATGACTTTCGTGATCGCCACGGCCGGAGTTGATATTTCAGTAGGCGCCGTGGTTGCCATTTCCTCGGCTACCATTTGCTCGCTGTTGGGCGGCGATATCAGCGGAGAGGCTCATTATCCTTTTGCACTGGCCATAATCTGTGCAATGGGAGTCGGTGTTTTGGCCGGTATATGGAACGGTTTTTTGGTTTCCAAGATCAAGATCCAGGCCATGGTCGCAACCCTGATCCTGTTGCAGGCAGGACGCGGTATAGCTCAGCTCATGACCGACGGTCAGATCATTACCGTGTATTACCGTCCTTTTGAATGGATTGGCGGTAATATTCCAGGATGCCCGATCCCTACCTCTATGCTCATGGCCTTTGCCATGATAGTTCTGGTGGTATTTCTTGATCGCAAGACTTCAATCGGTACCATGATCCAGGCCGTGGGTATCAACCAGAATGCATCGCGTTATGCCGGTATCAACGTTACTTTGGTGCTTTTTGCCGTATACGTATTCTCAGGTTTTTGTGCCGGAACTGCAGGTCTTATCGAGTCTTCGCTTATTCGTGCTGCCGATGCCAACAATGCAGGTCTGAATATGGAAATGGACGCCATCTGCTCAGTAGTGTTGGGCGGAACGCTCATGATAGGAGGCAGATATTACATAGGCGGAACCATCATAGGTGCAATCACCATTCAAACTTTGACCACCACCATGTATGCAGTGGGCGTTCCTTCAGAATGTCTGCCGGCAGTCAAGGCCGTGGTTATTTTGGCCATCATCGTGTTGCAGTCTCAGAAGTTCAAAAATATCTTTGAGAGCTATCGCATGAGAAAACTGGATCACGCAAAGGAGGCAGCAAATGCGTAAGTTCTTCAGCAATGCGGTCGCATCACAGTATTTTTCATTTTATGTGACGCTTATACTGTTTGTGGTGCTCTTCGGGGCAGGTTCCATGCTGTATGAAGGCTTTTTCAGCCTGCAGGTGTTCTTAAATCTGTTCATCGACAA
>JALEXT010000164.1 GCA_022779845.1 Succinatimonas sp. | reverse complement strand
TGAAAACGTTTGTATTGCGAATTTGATCAGTGGTCACATTTTAAATACGATTTTTGTACTTTTTTTTCTAAACAGTACCCGGAACAAGGAAAATCATCTCTATACAGAGGAAAAAAATACAGATCGTCTCGATCTGCATTTATTAACAAACCTTCAAAAACGCAAAATGTCGTATGCAACCGTCACCTGCTTCACGTCCGCAACCGCTTGCGATCTGACTATGTTTACCGCATGCTTTAAAAGTCTTTTACGGTTCAAGAGCCGCAGTCTGTGCCTGTAACAATTCATCAAGCTCCGCTTCAAGTTTTTGCTTTTGCACCTGTTTCTCAATTATCGAAGCATTTTGCGGCAAAGTCTGAACTGTTTTTAGCTGATCCTTTGCAGAAGCCACTTGCTTCATCAAAGCCGAATGCTGTCCTGCTTTGACTGCCACTTTTTGCTCAAGTTTCAAAAGCTCGGCATTGATGCGATCAAGCCGTCTTTGGGCAGATGCCCTGTCCTCGTTTATCAAAGCATCTTCATCGTTTAAGGCCGCAGTTTCCTGACTTAAAGCATGAAGTTCTTCACGAAGCTTGGCTACATGTTCCTTTTTATCTTCAACTCTTTGTGAATAGGAGCCTGAAACCGTACACCCGAGCTTGTTGAAAAACCCGGGATCAACCCTAGGATCACACTCTTCTTTACTTACCGTGCATCCGCAAATCAAAGTAGCCAGTGCTACAAAAGATATAGTCTTTAACAATTTCATAACCGTTCTTGATTACCAATCTTTAATCACATAGAAATGTTCATTCAGCCCTTAAGAGAACTGCGCTGTTCCGAATAAGCAAGAATATTGTCGTTAACTGCCGAAATTTCCGCCTTTAAAGCTGCAATGTCCTTATCAAGTTCCCGCAGTTTCTTTTTATCAGCGGCCGCAAGCGCATCGACTCCGCCGGCATCATTTACCACGGCATTGCGCGTCTGCTGTGCCTGAGACAAACGGTTATCCGCTTCAGTCTTCTCCTTTTCAAGATATTTTATGTTAGCAGCAAGCTCGGCATCCTTTCGTTCAAGCATTTTTTGGTCGGCTTTGCCTTTTTGATAGTCGGATTTTAATTTTCTAATTTCATCCTGATCTTTTTTAAGAGCGGTCTGCGACAATTCATGCAATTTACGCGTGGTATTAAGATCTTTTTGCACCTGCGACGCGGTAGCACCAAGCTGTTCTTCGGTGGTGGCATAGTCAGAACGAACCTTATCCAAAAGATAATTCGACCCCATTCCCACGGCACATCCGGCCGCCGCGGCCAATGCCATGCACGATCCGCGGTGATCAGAGTCTACCAGCAAACAGGCCAATGCACCGACTACGGCGCCGGTACCGCAGGCTACGGCTCCTGATTTTGAAAAGAAACTGGCATCCTCGTGTTTTAAATCAGGATCTACATCCGCATCGTCTGATGCCTCCTCCTCACCGTAGTACTGAGGCTGAGAAAGGCAGCCGTTCAAAGCTATCGAGGATATGCACAAACAGGCAAGGAGGCTTTTCACCAATACCTTTTTTGAAGTGAATGCTGACATTTTTTTCTCTCGATTATTTAAAAAGTTCCATCTCTATCTGTTCATTTTTTCCGTTTTTGCCTGAATAAACTCCTGCACAGGAAGTTTTTCCGTCCTTTCCTGGCACGCATTTCACCTCAGGCAGCATCACCGCGCCTCCGTCACTGCAATTGGCAAGTCCTCCTGCTATGTTAAGACCTGACGAGGTAGCCTTACCCTGCGTTGAGGTTTTGCATTTGGTGCCGTCTGAGCGCGTCACGTCGACGCTGCCGTTGCCGTTTTTAAAGTTGTAACGGATGGAAACTGGCTGACCGGTTTTACTGTCTACAAGACCTGCAGAAGTATTCCAATTGCCATCAAGCCCGCTTACATCTCCCACACCAAGTGCCTTGGGATCGAGCTTTAAATTACCGTTTTCATCGGTATTGGCTGCGGTATTTTCAGCAGCGTGCCTGGGATCCTGCATAGGATCTTTTGTCTTTGTACCGTCATCAGCAACGCGTTGATCGTCAGGCACGCTGCCGTCTTCTTTCCTCTCTTTTGAATAGGGATCTTGCTGCGTAGTCTTATTAAGATCACTTTCCTGAGCAGTATCCCGTTTTAAATTCTGATCATCTTTTGCCAAAACATTACCATCGTCTGTCAAAGCCTGATCTTTTGCTTCGGCTTTTGACGTATCTGGCGAATCATCCTGTGATCCCGCTGCGTTTACTGCAGGCTCCAAAACCTTTACCCCGGCTGTTTCTCCGTCAAACACCCTGCGCTCGCGCTCTGACAGAAATACTTTATCCGCTGGCTCCAAACTGGCATGAACAAGATCCGGAACACTTTTAAAAACAGGCAGGTCGAGCGGTCTGGCCCAAAACCACCACCAAAGCAAATATAAAAGCAACAGTAGCAAAGGCAGTAGCAATAATGGCAAAAGCCAACATAACAAATGTCGTCTCCACCAGGGGAGCATTGCAGGTATTGCGGCGGTACTTGAGTGATTGATCTCATTTAAAACTTCAGATGTTTCCTTAAGCTTCAATGAGGAAAAAGGAGAACCTGATAATTCATCGCCCGGTTTTAAAAATCCCCAAAACGTGATCACCGGCTTTCCATCTACTATGTAAACACAGTCCTGATCGGGAAAATGTACCGCAGGCAAATGCTCAGTTGCCGAAGTACCGGTTAAAAAATGCGCAAAAACTTTGTCATCAGCAGTTAAGGCATGCAATTCCAGATCTTTTCCAAAAAGATCCAATCTGCGCTCAAAAGAGCGCAACTGTTTTAAGGCTGAAGCCTGCTCCTGAGCCGTAGCCGCACTCCACATTACCGTCTGATGCCCTGCTGATGAATTAGGTGCAAAAGGTACAAACCAATTTACCTGTTCCCCTGAATCGGTAAAACGCGGCAGAGCCAACATATCGGCATATTCTTGTCCCAAAGCTTTACTGCGTGCTATGGCCGTCCTGAAAGCCTCTGCCTGCTGCCATACCGGACGGCCGTCTTCTCCTATGGGGGTGTAATTTTTGATACTGCCGCCGTTTAACATTGTTGCGCTCATGTTTTTTCACCTAAATTAGATTTAGCTTCATGCAAAAAATAACTAACACCGCAAAAGGTTACTGTTCAGACGAAATACTATTCATCGCATACTTTTTTCAATTCATTTCCTGAAGACTGTAAACCGGCATCAATCTCATGGGCATTTTGCGGTGAAAACACTTTTCCGCCGGTGATCCTTGCTACACAGGCAGCCTGCGAGGCATCCTCACCTATAAGAATGGTATGGATCTTAAGACGAGGCTGGCGCTTGTGTATGGCGCGGGCAACCTGACACACATCCAAATTAGCAGTAGCAGGACAGGTATCTTCACCGTCTGAAATCAAGACTCCGACTGCATCGGCATTTACCCCGTCGGTCATCTTGGAGATCTGTTGCAAACCGTCTATAAGCGGAGTCTTTCCGTCATAACGCATGGGATTGATCCCAGAAATGGTCCCCTTTAACGCACTGCGTTGAATTCCGCTGTAAAACCCCCGCGATTTGGCAGCAGGACAACCGTTTATTTCGACAAGTCCTATTTCTACGTTTTTATCTATGCTGTCAGCCAATTTACGAGCAGAACTCTTGGCAGCTGCAAGTCTAGAAGAACTGCCGGGGACATCGTCAAGCAACATGGACTGTGAGCCGTCAAAGGCTATGACCATCTTAGGAAGCGTACCCTGCTCACGCATTACTCTGCACTTGGGTTTTGAATTTTTAGCCTGTTGTTTTTTAAGCTCTGCAGCTTTGCGCTCTGCTTCAAGCTTTTTTTGCCTTTCCTGCTCTGCTTTTAACTTTTGCTCTTCCTGCTGTTTTTTCAATTTTTCCGCTTCAAGGCGCTGCCTTTCTTCCTCCAAGGCTTTTGCTTTTAGCTCGTCTTCAGGATCTTCTGCCACCTCTTCTTCTTGTTGCAATACCGGTGTTTTAACAGGCTCTGAAGGCACGGGCGGATCTTTAACCGTCACCTCACCTTTTTCAAAAGGCCAAGGTCTTAAAAAGAAATACCAAAGCAAAGCCAAAAGCAGCAACAAGCCCAAGAGCCCTAACAAAAAAGGCAAAAGACAACCGCGGTGCGGCGGCGGAATCACAGGCATAACCGCCGTTTTGTTTAAAGCCTCCTCCTGCAAGGTTTCCATTGGCAAAAGCAGGGGAACACCGCGCTCAAATACCATGATGTGGGAGCTGCGCTTGATCAAATCGCTCAAATAAGCCCTTTGAGCTTCAAGTTTCGTATCGGAGAGCGGTGTTTTTGAATCTAAAAACTCGCACAAAACCTGACTGCGTTTTAAATATTCTTTCTGTTGCTCGGGATTTAAAGCTTCCTTTGAAAGTTCGTTGCATCCGCCTTCGCGTTTGGTCAGAAAATTAAAATATTCACCGTCACTTTCTACATAGGGCAACAGCGCCACGCAGTCTTTATCAAGTTTTGATGAAAGTTCACTTATCCAGGCATCAAAATTTCGGCATAAATCACCTGATCTAAGACTAAGATCCGCTTTTTTGATCCTCTTTACTCTCAACATGCTCTACTTGTTCCCCACATGACATTCGCCGCTCCAAAACTCCCGATTTTTTTCAGGATCAGGCGGTCTTTTTGCATAATTTTTAAGATGGCTTACATATTTTTCAATAAAGGCGAAAACGCCGCTGTGTTCAAGCTGTTGCCTGGCATCACGTAACGACTTATCAAAAAGCTTGAGATCATAAGTTGCCGCAGCCTCTGCCAAAGTATCTCCGTAGTATGACGAAAGCATCTGCAAAGCCTGCTGACTGTTCTTCGCACTTTTGGACGCAGCCTGATACGCAGGACACATAGCATCGTTTTTATCACAGCGATCTTTTAAAACCTTGGCAGTTTTTTCAAAATAAAGCTTAGTGGAAAGCTCGTCTGACATGGACCGGCATAAAAATCCCCCGAGACGTAAATTGGCAACCACGGCCACGTCGCGCATCTCATCACGCTCTGAGTTTGCCGCCACCATCTCATCGCGCAACTGTTGCAATTGCAAAGAAAGTTCCTGATTACTCTTTGACAAAGTCGAATTAACCTTTTCCAAAGAATTCTTTTCGTCACTCAATTTTTTGGCACTGTTCTGCTGTTCTTTGATGATCTTATCAAGACGCGCCACCGTATCTTTGCTTACTCCTCCTGCTTTGCCGGTGGTATCTGCTGTGCCCAAAGAGGTCAGCTCTGTATTGAGCTCTTTTACCTCTGCACTGTCTTTTGCCACCAAAGTATCTATTACCAAACGATATCCGGTATCTTTGGACTGCAACTCATGTCCCTTTAAGAAATATGGCTTTTCTGTACGTAAAGCCGAGGTTACGGAATCTTTATTAGTAAGATAAGATCCGCCGCGCACGCAAAAACCTCCGCTTTGCCCGTGCAATCTGCCTGTTCTCACCGCATGAAAAGGTTCGAAAATCATCTCCTGCACGTTTCCCAACATGTCATAAAGTCCCAACGGGTTGGGCTTTAATCTTCCCGGAAGATTAAGATGTCCTGCGGCACTTTGCACTCCCTGGTACCAAGCATATTCGGCAAGATCGCCTTCCATAGGCGGCAATTTACCTTCAAACTCAAGACGTGATACGTTTAAACCGCCGCGGGCTGCATATTCCCATTGAGCATCAGAAGGAAGTCTTGCAAAGATCTGTCGTGAGAATTTTCTTGAAATTTCTGCATCCTGTTGTAAAAACAAAGAATACTCGCGCGCACTTTGCATTGCGTCAAACCAGGACAAAGATACTGCGGGCAATTTATCTTTTAAAGAGATCTTACCTGCAGGGCATTTTCCCTGGATCTCTTGATGTTGCAGAGCACTTACCTCGTATTTGCCCATGAGGTAATAATATCCTTCCTGATCTTTAAATCCCCCCTGCACGAAAGACAGATAAGGATCCTGAGCAAAAGGACTTTCTGAACTGCGTATACCAGAGGTAAACTTCGCATCCTTAAGGCGCTGTTGCGCAGAAGCCGTTCTTATTTTGCGAAATACCATAATGTCATTGCATGGCAAAGGCAGGATCACATCGTCTTTTTGCGGATGAGGATCTTCGCTGGGAGCAGAGGCCAGAGCTTCACAAGTAAAACCGAACAACACGATATACAACAAAATTTTCATATCAATCACGCCGTAAGGCCATAGATAAAGGAACTGCCAATACCTTATAACGGGCTATCAAAAAAGACAGAGCGGCACATCCTGATAACACTACAAGATAAAAGCTGCAAAAATGACCGAAGGTAAGCACGGACACGGCATTATGCTCACTAAGCAACGGCGCGAAATAGTTTGCAAATAACCAGGATCCCAGAAGGTATAAAAGCACGGAAAACAAAAAAGCCAAGCTTCCCAAAATAACATTCTCAAAAACCAACATTAAGATCACGCCATGATCAGACAGACCGCTTATTCTCAAAGAACACAAAGCACGCTCTTTGCGTGCGGCCATGGCAAGCATCAGACCGCCAACGGCGGCAAAACCGCCTGTTGACGAAACTGCGGCAATGACGGTAAAAATAAAATTCAGGACTCTGGTCAGGGCTTTTAAATCTTCTATTTCAGACAGTTTGTCAGCTATCTGAAAATCCTGCCTTAACTTTTTTGACAGATATTCGACGGAATCAAGATCTTTTGCATAAAGCCTGACTTTTGCATAGCTTTGACGCTCACGATTTTGAAAACTTCCGTCAGAGAAGATCAAAGGCTCATAACCGTCGCGGAAATCTTCCATAGCGGTAATAGCAGGCACAGTAAGGTAAAGCTTGTAACCTGTTGCAAGACTTGCTTTTAAGATCCCCGTTATTTTAAAACTTGCCACTGCCCTTTCATTCTTTCCGCCGCGTACCCTGGGAACGGCAATTCTCAGCGTGTCACCTGATGTACATCCAAGATCTTCTGCCAAAGTTGCGGATATAACCGCGCTCTCATCATCTTGCAAATCTTTTATTCCCGAATAGGCAAACAGCGGATCTCCGTTGGCCGTGGGGATGCATTCTGCGCCGCTTTTTGCCTTGTGATTGGCGCTAACATCGGCAGTAACGCTTAATGATCGCGTCATTTCCACGGCAAAAGCCGTGTGCGGATCAGCTCTTAAGTTTTTAAAAAACTCCTCGTGAAGCGTATAACCCTGCAGCATCTTTATCTCAAGATTAAGAGGATTGGCTTTTAAATCATGTTCCATCGAAGAGACTATGCCGTAGCGCAGGGAAAAAAGTAGCAGCAATGGGGCAATCACTGCTACCAGCGCAGCTACCGCACACAGGCTTAACAGTCTTTCATGTTTTAAATCGCCAAGACAAAGCTTTAAGATCACAAAAGCTCCTTAAAAACATTGACTCCGTCATGACTTAAGACACTGTCATAGGCACAGATCTTAAGTTTAAGCTCATGTGCCAACGTAAGATCATGTGTTACTACCAAGGCACAAAGCTTGCGTTTTCCGCATTCCTCCAGCATGATCTCAAAAAGCTCTTTGGCATGCACGGGATCAAGGGCTGCCGTAGGTTCATCGATAAGCAGCAGCTTGGGGCTGTGAACTAGAGCTTTTATAAAAGACGCCCGCTGACGTTGTCCTTGGGACAAGGACTCAGGATAACGCTCAAGCAAATTGCCTATACCAAGCTTATTTGCAAGAAGTACCGCCTGCGCAAAAGACTCATGACAGGTAAAAAGATCCTTTATGCCCAATTTTGCCCTGGCAGCGTATGCAAGTTTCAACGTAAGCTTAAAATCGTCTTTGATACGCAAAAAAGGGATGAGAGCTCCCTGTTGAGGCATGATCCCCATAAAAGCAGAACGCAAAAGAGTACGTTTTTTTAAAGGAGATTTTAAAAGATCAAAACCTGAAAAAAGATATTCAGACGCAACAAATCCGGGACGGATCACCCCAAGACATTCCAAAAGCGTCGATTTACCGGAGCCTGAGACCCCGGTAAGCGCCACGCTTTCTCCTGCATATAAAGTCAGAGCATCAAGTCTTATCTTAAGAGAGCTCTCTTCTTTGTAGACATAAGAAAGATCTTTTAAAGATAAGATCGGATCTTTTGACATCAGGGCAAAGCCTCCAGCGGGATAGGGTAAACGCTCTCGAATGCGGGAGCATCTTTGGCAAGT
>JALEXT010000148.1 GCA_022779845.1 Succinatimonas sp. | reverse complement strand
ATAATCAGTTTGGATATATTCAGTAAGGTCAGATAAAAGAAGGCAGTGATCATGCTTACCTATACCTTGCAAAAAAACAGTTCAGATCCCCTGTATATTTCATTGTACAAATGCCTGCGTAACGACATTCGTTCAGGATTTTTGCATGCGGGAGAACGTTTACCGTCCAAACGTGCTTTTGCCGTGAATCTGGGTATAAGCGTGATCACGGTTGAAAATGCGTATGAGCGTCTTTGCGATGAGGGTTATGTTTTTTCCATGCCCAAGCGCGGATATTACGTAAGCGATCTCAAGAATTTTAAGAAAAATAACGAAACTGTATCCGTGCTTAAAGACATAGTGAAACAAGATGCAGGTTCAGGAAAATTTCTGGCGGATTTTTCAAGTAATGAATGCGATCCCGAAGCTTTTCCTTTTTCGGTGTGGTCGCATCTTATGCGTCAGGTTTTAAATGAAAGACGTAATCAATTGCTGATGAATTCCCCAGGTAGCGGACTTTGGGAACTGAGGGAGGCCGTGGCACAGCATCTTAAGGCTTATCACGGCATGAAGGTGTTGCCTGAGCAGGTGGTTATAGGTGCAGGTACTGAATATCTTATGGGCAGACTTATTGAGCTTTTGGGATTTGATCTTACCTATGCCTCAGAAGATCCAGGATATGAGCGCATAGCTTGGATCTTTAAAAGTCACGGGGTAAAACATCTGGGGATAAACTTGGATGAGTACGGACTGTCAGAGCGTGAACTTGAGCTTACGGATGCGCAGGTTGTGCATATTTCTCCTTCGCATCAATTTCCTACCGGCATAGTGATGCCGGTATCGCGCCGTTATGAGTTGTTAGGATGGGCCTCGGCAAAACAAGGGCGTTATATCATCGAGGATGACTACGATTCAGAATACCGAATTACCGGGCGTCCTTTGTCTACATTGCAAAGTATAGATGCCGAAGGCAAGGTTATTTATATGAATACTTTTACCAAGACTTTGGCATCTACCATGCGCGTAAGCTATATGGTTTTGCCGTTGAAATTGTGCACAAGTTTTGAGAAGAAACTTTCTTTTTACTCGTGTACGGTTTCAAATTTTGAACAGTATGCTCTGGCAGCATTTTTAAAAAGCGGCGCTTTTGAGACTCACTTAAACCGCATGCGCAGACTGCTTGCTAAAAAACGCGACAGTCTTTTAAGCCTTATAGAAAAAAGCAAGTTGCATGCAAAATGCAAAATTGAAAATCAAAGCAACGGTCTGCATTTTTTACTGAGAGTGGATACGGCATACACGGATGATGAATGCGTGCAAAGAGCACTGTCATGCGGGGTAAAGATAGTACCGCTGTCAAAATTCAGGAGAATTGAAAAAAATGATGAACATGCCTTTGTGATAGGTTATTCGGCAGTAAAACTTACTGATATGCCGCAGGCGGTCAAAGCTTTGGAGTATGCTCTGCTTTAATCACCCCTGCGAAAAGCAGGGGCAGAGCTTTACTTAAGCCATGAGTTTGGTAAGAGCTTTGACGTAGATCTCCTGCAACTGTTGCAACGATGACAAAGATACATGCTCGTTGGCTCTGTGTATGGTTTCGGTGATGGGACCGAACTCCATGGTTTCAACGCCTAAAGGTGCGATGAAACGTCCGTCCGAGGTACCGCCTGAGGTGGTGAATACCGGCTCTTTGCCCATTACTTCGGTGACGCTGGTTTTCATGATCTCGAGCAGTTTTCCTCCTTTGGTAAGGAAGTACGGTCCTTCATAACTCCAGTCGTAATCGCACTTTATTTGCAGTTTGTCGGCAATGTCACATACATGTTTTTTAATGCTTTCAAAAGACTGCAGATCATTGAAGCGGAAATTGCAGCGCATGGTATAAGTTCCCGGTACCACGTTGTCAGCACCGGTGCCGCAGCGGCAGTTTGAAACCTGAAATGAAGTGGGCGGGAAGAATTCAGAGCCTTGATCGCAGGGATTGTCGATGAGTGCGCAGATAAGCCTTGCTGCATGATGGGCGGCATTGTCACAGCTTTCTGGTACAGCTACGTGTCCTTGGATCCCGTGTACGGTAATGGTGACGTTGACGTCTCCGCGGCGTCCGTTTTTAATTTCATCGCCGAAGGTTTTGACCGACGACGGCTCCGGGATCAGACAGTAATCCGGGATGAGATCGTGCTCTTTTAGATATTCGACGCAGAAGGGAACTCCTCCTACGGCATCTCCTTCTTCGTTTGAGGTTATAAGCAGACCTACGCTGCCTTTATGCTCAGGATGTTCTCGTGCAAATTGTAGCAAGGCCTCGGTCATGGCCGCATCTCCGCCTTTCATGTCGGCACTGCCGCGTCCGTAGAGGCTGGGTTCACCGTCAAGTTCATAGATGTCGCCGCAGTAAGGATCGTGATCCCATTGACCGTGATCGCCTTCCGGAACTACGTCGGTATGACCTAAAAACATGGCAAAAGGTCTTCCGTTGCCGTGAATTGCCAAAAGGTTGGTAGTACCTTTTTCCTGCAAAGTCACGCAGTGAAAACCTGCTTTTTCCAATTTGTCCTTGATAAGTTTTTGGCAACCGTTGTCGTCGGGAGTTACGGATTTAATCCTGACCAAAGCCTGAGCCAAAGCCTGAACTTTAGTAAGTTTTGGGGAAAGTTTTAAAGCATCCGATGATTTTGATTCTTGTGATGATTGCTGCATAAAATGAAGTCCTTCAATGTTACCTTCGGCATTGTAACAAAACGGATCATCTTGCAGTCTGTTTGCAGAGCGGTTTACAGAAAAAGCACGGAAAAGGTGCTTTTTAAAAAGAACAACGCAACTAAAAAATTTTGACCTTTTCAGTTGCGTTGCATGTTGATTAGGAGTTTTCCTTGATCACTTTGATGTAGATCTCTTTCATCTCCTCACGGGTAAGCTCTTTTGGATTGTTATTAAGCAGTCTTGTTACCTTGGAGGCGCTCTCAACAAGTTCGTCAACCACATCCAACGTTATGCCTTTGGCTTTGAAATCAAGGCTGATCCCGAGATCTTTGTTCAGAGCATAGAGTTCCTTTACAAAGAGATCTGCACATTCTTCATCGCTCTTGCCGTTGCAGTCAAGATCCATGGCTTTGGCTATCACTGCATATTTTTCAATGCATGATGATTTGTTGGCATCCATTACCTGAGGCATCAAAATGGCATTGGCCAG
>JALEXT010000101.1 GCA_022779845.1 Succinatimonas sp. | reverse complement strand
TATTACAGTGCTGACAGTTACTGCAACCTTTCAACCTAGTGAGTTCGTTTAAAAAAAGGTTGCATTATGGTAGGAAAGAAAATTGCTAAAATTTACTGATCGATGACGGTTACAGACCTAAAATCAAGGTAAACTGCTTTCTTTGATATCTTTAGAGCAAAAATAAAGATGAAAAAAAACAATCACTGCTCTATGATCTGAATACAGCTTTGTTGTTATTGAGGTATAAATGGCTAATAATCTTGAAATCATAAGCGGTTGCGGCACCCGCAATACCACTGCTCTGCTGCTTGGATCCGGTGAACTTGGCAAAGAAGTAGCGATAGAACTAATTCGTTACGGTATACAAGTAGTAGCCTGTGATCGTTACGATCACGCACCTGCAATGCAGGTAGCACAAAAAAAAGCCATCATTAACATGCGTGACGACAAGGCTTTACGTGAACTGATCGTCAAAGTAAAACCTGATTTCATCATTCCCGAGATTGAAGCTATAGCCACTGAAACTTTGGTAGATCTTGAAAAAGAAGGCTACAAAGTAGTTCCCAGCGCCAATGCTGCAAACATCACCATGAACCGTGAAGCCATAAGAACCTTGGCAGCCGAGACTCTGCAGTTACCCACCTCACCTTACTTTTTTGCATCTTCTGCAGAAGAAGTACATGCAGAAATTCTTAAAGTCGGCTTCCCCTGTGTAATGAAGCCGATCATGAGCTCCTCTGGCAAAGGTCAGACCGTGATCAGGAAAGATAGCGAAATAGATGAAGCTTATAAAGAAGCCTGCCTGCACGGACGCGGAGGTTCTAAGAGGGTTATCGTAGAAAGCTTTGTACGTTTTGATCGCGAAATCACTTTATTAACCGTAAGCGCCGTTGACGGGATCCATTTTTGTAATCCCATAGGTCATCATCAGGTCAACGGTGATTATATGGAAAGCTGGCAGCCTGAAGAACTTTCTTCAGACGTATTGTTAGAATGCAAACGCATAGCTTCAGCTGTTGTTCAAGCTTTAGGCGGATACGGGATCTTCGGCGTAGAATTCTTTATATGCGGAGACACTCCGATCTTCTCTGAATTATCTCCCCGCCCTCACGATACCGGTATGGTTACGATGATCTCTCAGGATCTCTCGGAATTTGCCTTACATGTGCGTGCTTTACTGGGACTGCCTATAGGACAGATCACCTTCATGGGACCTTCGGCTTCGGCAGCTTTAAAAATATCAGGTCACGGCAACGTATTTTCTTATACAGGACTTCAGGAAGCATTAAAAGTTGCACCAAAATCGCAGATACGCATCTTTGGGAAACCTGAAATAGACGGAGAACGCCGTATGGGCGTTTGTTTGGCCAGATCAGCTACGGTAAAAGAAGCTGTAGAACAGGTAAAGAACATGCGTGAAAATATAATTTGTAAAATTTCTGAGACCGAGCAATGATTTCGCTTACGCGTTTTATGAGCATGGATCCTTATATTTTGGTTTCCGCCGTAAATATGCAGTTGCGGGATCATGAGTTTGAATCTCTTGAAGATCTGTGCTCGTATCATGAAATAGACTGCAAGGAACTTGAAAAGAAATTGAAAAAACAAGGTTTTACCTTCGATAAGGAACAAAATCAATTCAAGTGACTTTCGATCTGAAAAAAGCCCCCTTTCTGTATTTATTAACCATGCCGATCACTTCGGATGAAAGGGGACGTCTTGGAGGCGTGATCTTTGCTCACGCCGATGCCTGTTTACGCCCGCTTGAGACGCCGCAGTTTATATGGTGCAAACTGCCGGAACGTATCCTCCCTTCCCCCGGCTATTTATTTGTACAAGGGATTAATCCTGCTCTGCTGCGCAGAGGTCTTAACGAACGCTGTTTTATAGAAAAAGTTCAAAATCTTATCAAAGACCGTACCTTGATCACTTGGGATGCCAAAAGACTATCAACGTTGTCAAAATGCGCCATACGATCATTTAGAAACGATGATAAATCATTCCCTGTTTCAAGGGTATCGGGCCTAGCCGATCTTCGTTCCATATTACACGCAGCCCATCTGTTAGGATCATTATCTAAAGCACCTCATAAAGCTTTGGATGCGGCGGCACAAGAGTATAACTGCCAAAAACAAAGCAAACGCAGTCCACAAAGAAGACTGTGTCAGTTGCAAGACCTCACCCTGATGCTCCGCGCTTCACATCAAGCCTTGTTCGATTATCAATTAAGAAGTAACGAATTTAAAAACTCATTGTTAACCAAGGCGTTAAAAGAACAGTCACTACTTAGTTGCATAACTGCAGACGGCATGCTTTATTTAATCAAAATAATCAATCGAAACAGTCACAGCAATGAATATCAGTGCTTGCAGGTAGGAAGAGAAAAACAAGTAAAAACCAAATATATAAATGTGCTTGACGGAAATATCATTGCCCCTGCAGGAGTACTTACCAACGAGCGATGTGACAGATTGCAGCTTGATTTAATCACCTTAAAAAAAACCCTTGATCGATCAAGTACAGCAACACCTGTGATCAGGCCTGTAAGCGAACAGACAGAT
>JALEXT010000003.1 GCA_022779845.1 Succinatimonas sp. | reverse complement strand
CGGGTTTTCTGACCGGAACGAAGGCACATTTTAAAATAGCAGCCAACGGCGCGCCGAAAATAAAACCGCGGTCTTCTGCAGAGACTACCGCATCTATGTTTTGGTCTTTAAATTTCTCTGCCAAAAGCTCTATACAAAGGGAAAAAGCCTTAGGATCATCACAAACCGAAGTCACATCACGAAAGAGAATTCCTGCTTTGGGAAAATCTGGAACAGTGCTCACCTTAGCTTTGACGTATGCAACTTTTTGCTCGAATTCTTCTTTCGTCATGATCTTCTCCTTAAACATCAAAGCATTCTTGATATGAAACGTAAAGATTTTACGCTTAAGCAAACTTATTTTAAAGCTCTTACAGAGATGACTTGATTTGACTGCAAACCGCGCTTTAACAGCTCGGCCGTGGCATCGGCAAGATCAGAGAAACTGATGCAACTGCTGCCGTCCTCTCCCATAGGAAGCACGTCCCCTGAAAATTCATAATGTCCGGTTCTTTGGGAGTGCTCTTCGCAGATAAGCGGAGGACAAAGCAAAGTCCAGGAAACTTTGCGCTCTTGCTGCAAACGTTTAAAGGCGTTTGCACGCAGACGATTGGCAACCCCATCGTCTTCCTGGCAAAGACAGCTGCTGTCAAATACGCTGGTACTTCTGTTGTCATCGGCAAAAAGACATGAGGCAGAGCCAAGACACAGCAATTTAATCGGTGATTTTCTGAGGATCTCCAGCTCGTACCAAAGAGGGAGCATATCGGTTGAAAAAGTTGTGATCATGGGAAAGGAAACGGCATCTATCAGCACTTGTACGTCGCGAAGATCTGCTAATGAAAGCTCGTCATAATCCTTAATGAGGATTTGCCCTTCTCCCGGCATGGGGAAAAGCGCCGGCATAATCGCAACTGAATGGATACCTCTGCGCTCCAAAGCCGTCACTATCCCGCCGCCTAATTCGGTATGTGCCCCCACTACCGCCGCTTTCATTTTTTTTCCTCCAATTTCAAAGGCCTCACCGCACCGAAACTTAACCAATTTTCAAAACGGTTTTGCCTGTGCCACGAAAGATATTCCCGCGAAGGACGTTCTTGCGGATCTTTCGGAAGATTCAATTTAACGCCGTCATAACGCAAATATTCGTCGCCTCCTGAAAGTTTTAACGTTTTGGATACTTTTAAAAAGGCATCGTCTCCGCGATATTCTACGGTGATATAACCTTTGGCAAACAGCTTTTCAAAATCTGCTCTTAAAACCAAGCCGTTGTCAGGCTTGAAAAAACGCTCGTCATAAAAAGTTCTGATATGCGCAACTTCCAAAACTTCTGCCGTGGCCTCCGAAGTTACCGCACATTTAAAGTCATAGACCTTAAGCATTTTTGCAGCAAACATGGCGTAATAATCTCTTGCCTTTTTGTCCTCGGCCAAATGATAAATTCCCTGCCACAAACCATCTGAAACACCTTCTTGCAATTGAAAGGATCTCTCATGCATGAGAAAGCGCCACAAAAAACGACCTTCCGGGGTATTTGTTTCCAAATTTGTAAGTTCCCCCTGACTTAAAGGCTTGATCCCAAGCTCATTCGGAAGTTCGTAACACTGACGGCTTGAGAACACGAAGGTTCCCAAGATTTCATGAGAAAGCAATTTTTTTCCTTGAGACCAGCCGCGCGATGTCAAGATGTTTAAAAATTCTTCCTTGTTTTCGGCTCCGTTGTTAACACCGAACTTTTGCCAGCATTGCAAAGGGGTGATCTCCAAAGTACGCTGATAAAAACCTCCGCCGCATATAAGTCTTTTGCCGTCGCGCTTTATTTCAAAAAAAACCGGCTCTCCGCTTTGCGGTTTTAAGGAGGCGCTGCTCTTGTCAACGCGGACTCCGTAGCAACTTACCGCACAGGATCCGCTGGCTATGTACTGGGCTTTTACAGACTGATACCAAGAATAGGGTACGGCGATGATAAACAAACGGTCTGGCAAAATCATATGCGCATCCTCAAGGACCAAAAACTCTTCAAATCTTTGCTGTTTGTATTTTCTGATTGTATCCTGAGAAAAGTCTTTTTTCCCGTTTGATGTTTTAAAGCTTGAACTTGGGCAAAAGTTCAGCATCTTGTCCTTCGTCAAAGAAATTTTTTACCTGAAATTTTTGAATAAGATCACAGTTTTAGTAAAAAGATTTTTTTTATTTTTTCTTGTGTTATCAAAAGATTGACAAAAAGCCTCTTTCCAATGTCACTCCTTGACTGCTCTCTACCTTCTTATTTTTTCAAAAGACTGAGAAACAACATCAACAGTATTCTTAAAATTTAAAAAATTAAGCGGATCAAAATGAAAACGTTTACATACACAAATGCATGTTAATAACAAAGAGCACGTACGCCCCCTATTTTTATCGCTTTTTTACAAACAAATTCTTTTGAAGTTTTACTTTTGGCCACATCTTTTAAACAAATTTTCATCTAAGTATAATTCGTCCTTGTAAACGGTTACTTATGCTGTTTTACGTTCAAAAAGGCAGTATCTAAGTCAATCATTTCAACCTATTAACCAAAAGGCAACTTTATGGATAACATTACTCAGGGCTTGACAGCTATCGACTGGTCGATCTTCGCTGTTTATGCCATCGTGATTGTGGCGGTAGGTCTTACCGTTTCAAGAAAGAACAAAGCCAGCACCGAAGGTTATTTCTTAGCCGGCAAATCCATTCCCTGGTGGGCAGTCGGTGCTTCACTCATTGCCGCCAACATATCTGCCGAGCAATTCATCGGCATGTCAGGCTCTGGATTTGTCATAGGTCTTGGTATTTCGGCCTACGAATGGATGGCTGCCATCACCCTTATTCTGGTGGCCAAATTCTTCATGCCTATCTTCATCGAAAAAGGCATTTACACCATTCCTGAGTTCGTCGAAAAACGTTTTAACAAGACTCTGAAGACCATTCTTGCCGTATTCTGGCTGTGCCTGTACATCTTTGTAAACCTCTCCTCAGTACTTTACTTAGGCGGTACCGCACTGCAGGTCATCATGGGTGTTCCCATGATGTATACCATCATAGGTCTTGCAGCCTTTGCGCTTATTTACTCCGTATACGGCGGCTTAAGCTCGGTGGTCTGGACCGATGTTATTCAGGTAGCAGTGCTCATCGCCGGCGGTTTTGCCACTACCTATCTTGCCATCTCTTTCGTAGGCGGTGACGCCGGTTTCTCAGGCGGATTTGCCCACATGATGGATGTGGCTCCCGATCATTTCAAGATGATCCTCTCTCATGACAATCCCCAGTTCTCAAATCTCCCCGGCATCAGCGTACTAATAGGCGGTTTGTGGGTTGCCAACCTCTATTACTGGGGCTTTAATCAGTACATCATTCAGCGTACTTTTGCTGCCAAGTCATTAGATGAGGCCCAAAAAGGTCTGGCTTTTGCAGCTTTCTTAAAGCTTATTACTCCTATCATCGTGGTACTGCCCGGCATTGCAGCTTTCGTTATTCTGAACGATCCTGTCCTGCAAGAACAGCTCTCCTCCGTGTACGGCTCTTTGGTAACCAATCCTGATCTGGTGCCTTCTTCTGCTCACGCCGACCGCGCCTATCCTTGGATCGCCAACTTCCTGCCGGTAGGATTTAAGGGTGTGGTCTTTGCTGCCTTGGCTGCTGCCATCGTGTCTTCATTGGCCTCGATGTTAAATTCCACCGCCACCATCTTTACCATGGATATCTACAAGGAATATATCGATCGCAATGCCTCAGAGCTCAAGCTGGTAAACATCGGCAGACTTACTGCAGTAGTTGCTTTGGTAATTGCCGTATTCGTAGCTCCCATGCTCGGCGTACTCGATCAGGCCTTCCAGTATATTCAGGAATACACAGGTTTGGTATCCCCCGGCATTCTGGCCGTATTCTTAACCGGACTTTTCTACAAGAAAGCCACTGCCAAAGGTGCAATCTACGGCGTTTTGGCCTCCATTCCCATTGCGCTTTTACTCAAGTTCCTGCCGCTTGAAATGCCGTTTATGGATCAGATGATGTACACCTTCATCTTAAGCTTGGTCACCATCGTGCTGGTCTCTTTGGCCACCTCCGATGAAGATGACGATCCCAACGGCATCGTGCTTACTGGCAAGACTTTCAAGACCTCTGGCGGCTTTGCCGTGGCCTCATACGCCATCATGCTTATCACCGCAGTTCTCTACGTACTTTTCTGGTAAAAATTAAGCTGGTAAAAGTTAAAGATAAGTTTTGTAAAAGCCCCGCTTATGCGGGGCTTTTTCATATAATCAAAGCTGATTTTTTTACTCGTACTTTCGGTGTTGCCATGAAATTCAAACTCAAGAAACGTTTTATAAACGTAATTGA
>JALEXT010000132.1 GCA_022779845.1 Succinatimonas sp. | reverse complement strand
CAGTTTTTAATGATCTGACCGGTATGTTCCTCCTGTCCGGATCCGAATAGGATCTGGGTATGCGGCGCGGTCAACAAATTGCTTGCGTTCATAAAGTCTCCTCAAAGGACATCGTACGGGCTTAGACCTTTTTGGCAGATTTTAACTTTTTTTGCACAAAACGCCCATACTCCGTGCATATCAGATTTTTTATTAAAAATCAAATTGTTACTTGATTTTTATAAATTTTTATTTTTATCTGTGTTTTAAACTTAATATTTTAATTTCTGTAAATATCTATATGATATTAAACATAAAAAATAAATAAAATCTGTTTTTATGCAAAAAAAATAAAATTTAACTTGCACAAAGAGTTCAATGCCCTAACAATATGCGCAAATTGTGCGATGTAAACACGTACACACAGCGCAGTAACCGTTGGTTAAAAAAACGGGTTCTGCGGGGCCTCTTTCACAAGAAAGATTCACTTCCGTTCTTATTTTCGGAGATTTGCAGGAATGGAAAATGAACAGCAACAGGCTGTAAATGCGGCAGTGCCGCAGGACCCTCTAAGCGGCGACAACAAAATACAGACAAATGCCAAAAATGCCCATCGTCCAGGAGATCTTCCCGGCCAAAAGGCATCCCCTGCGGAGCAACACAAAAAACCGATCTTGGAAATAAGCGAGCTTACCAAGAAATACGACAGTTTCACTGCCGTGGACGGGGTTGATCTTACCGTCTATGAAGGCGAGATCTTTGCTCTGTTGGGATCTTCAGGATGCGGCAAATCCACACTCTTGCGCATGCTGGCAGGTTTTGAATCGCCGACCTCCGGCACCATAACCTTAGACGGCAAAAACATCATCGATCAGCCGCCCTACAAACGCACCATCAATATGATGTTCCAATCTTATGCGCTCTTTCCCAATATGACGGTAAGACAGAACATCGCCTTCGGTCTCAAACAGGAAAAACTTCCGCGCAATGTGATCAACGAGCGGGTTGAAAAAATGCTCAAACTAGTACACATGGAAGATTATGTGGACCGCCGTCCTCATCAGCTTTCAGGCGGCCAACGCCAGCGTGTGGCTCTGGCCCGCTCCCTTGCCAAAGAGCCAAGATTGCTGCTTTTGGACGAGCCCATGGGTGCTTTGGATAAAAAGTTGCGTGAACAGATGCGCCTTGAACTTGTAGACATCATCAATTCAGTAGGCGTGACCTGCCTGATGGTTACCCACGATCAGGAAGAAGCCATGACCATGGCCGATCGCATCGCCATCATGGACAGGGGCGAATTCGTGCAGGTAGGCGGCCCTCGTGAGATCTACGAAAACCCCAATTGCCGTTTCAGCGCTGAATTCATAGGATCGGTAAATCTTTTTGACTGCTCGCTCATCTCGTCAAATCAAAAGCAGTCTTTGATCCATACCGACGACTTTGCAAAACCCATAGAACTTGAGCACGATCTTGATCTTGCCGACGGTATGCCTTTGTCAATAGCCCTGCGTCCTGAAAAGATCTACATTTCCAAGACCCCGGATGACAACGGTCCGTCAAATTGTTGCGACGGCATAGTAGAAAACATCGCCTATCTTGGAGATATTTCCATTTACTACGTACGTCTGCCTTCAGGGCGCCTCGTATCCTCCACTCTGCCCAACGTAGACCGTTTCAAAACCGGTCTGCCGATTTGGGATGATCACGTGTATTTAAGCTGGGATCCTGAATCCTGCATCGCTCTGACCATCTAGGGAGGAAGAAAACATGCCCGTTTCGTCACTCAACGCCTCACAGGCGTTGATACGTCGCAAGCTGAACCTCACCCCGCGTAAAAAACGCAAAGCCGAGGTGCGCAACATGGTGCGTCACCAGAATACCTGGCGCGAACGCGTGCTCATTCTGGTTCCCTACATCTGGATGATCCTGTTCTTCCTGATGCCTTTTCTAATCATCTTCAAGATCTCGTTGTCGGTTACGGAAATTGCCATTCCTCCGTACTCGCCCATCGTAACCTTTGAAGATGGAGCCATGCAGATAATCCTGCACCTTGAAAATTATTCATTCATCTTTACCGATGAAGACGGAACTTACCTGCGCTCATACTTAAAATCCCTGGAAGTGGCATCTTTTTCCACGGTGCTGTGTCTTTTAATAGGCTATCCAATTGCCTGGGCCCTATCAAAATGCTCCACAGTAACGCGCAACATCATGTTCATGCTGCTCATCATGCCCAGCTGGACTTCGCTGGTAGTCCGCGTCTACGCCTGGATGGCTTTGCTAAAGCGCGACGGTCTAATAAATGACGTGTTGATGACCATAGGAGTAATCGATCATCCCATCCACATGTTGCAGACTGATTTTGCCGTCTATGTAGGCATAGTCTACTGTTACCTGCCCTATATGGTACTGCCGCTGTTTACCGCACTTTTAAAGGTTGATTACAATCTGATTGAAGCCGCCTACGATCTAGGTTGCAAGCCGGTACGCACCTTCTTCAGCGTTTTGGTTCCACAAACCAAGAGCGGCATCATTGCAGGCTCCATGCTGGTATTCATCCCAGCTTTGGGCGAATACTTAATTCCTGAACTTTTAGGCGGTAAAGGTTCCATCCTGATAGGACGCATACTCTGGCAGGAATTTTTCAATAACCGCGACTGGCCTTTGGCATCTGCCGTGGCGATCGTGATGCTCACCATACTCGCCATTCCCATCGTGATCTTCTTTAAATCACAACGCGCAAGCAGGGAGAAAGTATGATGAAGATTAAGAAAAGTACTGCTACCAAAAGCATAATTCTCACTTTGGCGTTGATCTTTTTGTACCTTCCCATCATGACTTTGGTGGTGTACTCCTTCAACGACTCAAAGATGGTAACCATCTGGACTTCGTTCTCATTTAAATGGTACGGAGTGCTGATTGAAGACAGTGCTATCATCAAAGCCTTGGTAACCTCTCTTACCATTGCCGTGATGGCTGCGGCAACCTCAGTGATCATAGGAACCATGGCCGCTTTCGTAATGGTGCGCATACACTCGTTTACGGGAGAATCCGCCTTCATGCTCTTTATGACCGCCCCCATGGTTTTGCCAGAAGTGGTAACCGGACTTGCACTGTTGTTGCTGTACGTGACGCTAGGAGATTTCATTCCCGCATTTGCCGATCGCGGCATAGCCGCGATCTGGTTTGCTCACGTCACCTTCTGCTCAGCCTATGCTACTGTGGTGATACGCTCACGCTTTTTGGAACTTGATACCTCAATTGAAGAGGCTGCAAAAGATTTGGGAGCAGGTCCTCTTAAGGTATTCTTTGCAGTAATGCTTCCGTCGCTGATGCCGGCCGAGGTAGCGGCTTTCCTGCTGTCCTTTACCATGTCCATGGACGACGTGGTGATCACCAGCTTCATCGCAGGTCCTGAATCCACCACCTTACCCATGCTGATCTTCTCCTCGATAAGACGCGGACTCTCACCTGAGATCAACGCCTTGGCGTCCATCATCATCTTCGTTGCCTCCATCGGCACTTTCATCGGTTGGCTGTCATTGGTACGCAAGCAAAAACGTATTGCCGCCGACGTTGCCAAAGCCAACGCCGAGGCCAAAGCAGAGCGCGAAAAGATCCTGTTAGGCTCAATACGCAGCTAAAAAATCCTATAAGCCCGTCCGCAAGGTCGGGCTTTTTTCAAAACATCCCCTTTTCCTTTGTCAGGCTAAAACTTTTCTTAGGCAAATTTTGTCGACAAAAGTTGTATACTTAGCGCGCCTTAAGGCAAAAAACCGACTGCGCCGTCTGCTGACGGCTAAAGTCTTAACTTCCCATTCCTTGATACCTGAATTATGGCCGATATGAAATTATTTGCCGGCAATGCCATTCCCGATCTTGCCAACAGCATTGCTTCGCGCCTGTATACCAAGCTCGGAGACGCTACCGTTGATCGTTTCAGCGACGGTGAGGTCCACGTACAGATCAATGAGTATGTTCGCGGATGCGATACTTTCGTGATCCAATCCACCTGTGCTCCCACCAATGAGAATCTCATGGAGATGCTCATCATGATCGACGCCATGCGCCGCGCTTCGGCAGGACGCATTACCGCCGTGATCCCCTATTTCGGTTATGCCCGTCAGGATCGCCGCCTGCGTTCAGCCCGTGTACCCATCACCGCAAAAGTCGTGGCCGATCTGCTCTCATCAGTCGGTGTCGACCGCGTACTTACGGTAGATCTGCACGCTGAGCAGATCCAAGGCTTCTTTGATGTTCCTGTAGACAACTGTTTTTCAAGCCAGATCTTTGTTGACGACATGCTGTCACGCGGCATAGAAAAGCCTTGCGTGGTATCTCCAGACATGGGCGGTGTGGTGCGTGCCCGTGCCATCGCCAAGTTGTTAAACGACGCCGATATTGCCATCATCGACAAACGCCGTCCGCGTCCCAACGTGTCAGAGGTCATGCATCTTATAGGTGAAGTCAAGGACAGAGACTGCATTATCGTTGACGACATTTGTGATACCGCCGGAACTTTGTGCAAGGCTGCCGACGCTCTCAAAAAACGCGGTGCCAAACACGTTT
>JALEXT010000096.1 GCA_022779845.1 Succinatimonas sp. | reverse complement strand
GGTGCAATGATCCTTGCCAGATCGGTAATACGTATCGACGGAATTTTAGGAACGAAGGTTTCTCCGCCGTGCATGCGTACCAGTGCATGCAGTACGAAGTCCACTCCCTGTTCCAAGGTGATCCAAAAACGCGTCATGCGTTTATCGGTAATGGGAATGAAGTCGGCACCTTCTGATTTTAATTTTTTAAATAAAGGAACGACGCTGCCGCGAGAGCCTGAGACATTACCGTAGCGAACTACGGCAAAACGGGTACGTCTGTCTCCTGAAAGATTGTTCGCAGCCGTCATCAATTTATCGGAACAAAGTTTGGTAGCTCCGTAAAGATTGATGGGATTGGCGGCTTTATCGGTTGAAAGTGCGACCACCTTGTCAACGTTATTTTCAAGAGCGGCTTCGATAATGTTTTCTGCTCCCATGACGTTGGTCTTGATGCATTCCATAGGATTGTATTCTGCAGCCGGTACTTGTTTTATAGCGGCCGCGTGAACAATGATGTCAACACCGCGTAAAGCCAGCGACAATCGCGTTTTATCGCGCACATCTCCTATGAAATATCGAATACGTCCTTGGTATTGTTTAAGACGATTTTGCATCTCGTATTGTTTAAGTTCATCTCTTGAGTAGACGATGATCTTGCGTGGAGAGTATTTCTTTAGCACCGTGGAGACGAAACAATTGCCAAAAGAACCTGTACCGCCGGTGATCAGGATGGTTTTGTCCTTTAAGTATTGAGCAATGCGTTCTGTAGAATTAAATGTCATAAAAAATCCTGTTCAATCCTGTGCCGAAATGCCGTATTTTTTCATTTTTTCGACTAAAGTAGTACGCCTGAGCCCTAAAAGATCGGCTGCTTTGGCTACCACGCCTCCGCTTTTATCCAAAGCCTGACGGATAAGCCCTGTTTCCATATCGGCAACCATGTCCTTTAAATTTACCCCGTCTTCTGAAAGTTTTGGAGCAAAATCTCCCGAAAGTTCTTCTTCACCTGGAAGTTTGGGCAGGGACGTTATACCGCTTTGTGCAAGGATCTCTGAAACATCACTGTCGTCGTCATTGCAGGAGAATGCATCCAAAAGAGCCTCTCGCTCATCTTCAGGTGAAGCCTGTTCCTGTCCTCCGCGGTAGTTGGGAGGAAGATCTTCAAGATCGATTATTTCATTGGGATGCAGTATAAGCAGTCTTTCTACCAGGTTTGACAATTCACGCACATTGCCTTTCCAGGGATCCTGCATCAGTGCTTCCAAAGCACTCTGAGTAAAACGCAGTGTATTGCCGGATTGGTCTCCGTATTGATGTACCAATTGTTGCAACAACAGAGGAATGTCATCTGAGCGTTCGGCAAGTGAAGGCATGTTGATGGGGAAAACGTTTAAACGGTAATAAAGATCCTGACGGAATGTTCCGTCTTCCACCATCTTTTCGAGATCTCTGTGGGTGGCTGCTACTATTCGGACGTCTGCCTTTAAAAGCTTGTTGGATCCCACGCGAGAGAATGTATGTTCTTGCAATACGCGCAACAGTTTTACCTGCATGGCAAGAGGCATGTCTCCTATTTCGTCAAGAAAAAGCGTACCGCCTTTGGCAAGTTCAAAACGTCCTTCGTGGGCAGAAAATGCGCCAGTGAATGCTCCTTTTTCATGCCCGAACAGTTCTGATTCCAAAAGTTCTCCCGGAATGGCACCGCAGTTTACCGGTACAAACGGTCCTCCGCGTCGTTTTGAAAGTTCGTGTACGGATCGTGCCACTACTTCTTTACCGGTACCTGATTGTCCGAGTATAAGCACGGTGGCCTCAGCAGGTGCCACCTGTTCTATAAGTCTTCTGACCAGTGTGATGGCTTTTCCGCGTCCCCGCAAAACTTTCATGAGATATTTTTCGCCGTCAGGACTTTGATTGTGCATTTTTTTTAGGCGTTTCATGGAGTTAAACGACTGACAAAAATGCAAAAGTGAAACTAAATCGTCGTACAGCAAAGCTCCGTTTTGATGAGAGCCGGATTGATTCAAGGCTCCCATAAAATTCGGGCAGGCCTGACATTCAGTGTTTGGAACTAAGACGAAAATGAAAGGGATATCCTGATGTTTGTTAAGCAATCTCACACTTTGCTCATTGCCAAGATCACCTGCTATGCAGGCATCGATATCCGCATCGTCTGCATCAAGATAACAAAGACAGTCCTCAAGACTGCCGCTTTGTACGTTACATCCCAAAAAAGAGAGTACGGTTTCCATGGTGTTTCTGCGTGCTTCGTCTTTTTCAAGCAACAGCAGATTTCCGGAGAATTGCATAAAGGCTCCGCAAAGAATAACTGATGTGTGTTTATTCTAGACTGCGGTCAGGTTTTAGGCAATTTTTCGACAGTGTCAAAATTCCGTTTTGTGCGTTTGATATAAATGTTAATGGCATGACATTTGCTTAAGTGAGTTGGCAAGATCATTTGGAAAAGAGGATCAAGGTAGCCATGCAGGAGATCATGCTTAAAACCAGAGATCCGTCGGAATCAGTTATGGCTACTGATTTGCGGGGTCTTTCCAAACTTAAAGCTTTGGGCAGCGGAGACAACCGTGCTAAAGCTCAGGCTTTAAAAGCGGCTGCTCAGCAGTTTGAACAATTGTTAAATCAGTATTGGATGAATGCGATGCGTTCGTCTAATGATTCTTTAAATCCCGATTCACCGTTGCACAGCAAATATTCCTCCATGTTTGAAGATATGTTGTCACAAGAACAGGTAGGTCAACTGTCAAAAAAATCTCAGGGAATATCGAAAAATTCAGTTACCTATCTTGTGGCAAAGCAATTTTCAAAGGCTTTGGGAGATGAAGGAAAGGCGCTTTTGCAACAGCTGGTTTCAGACGGCAACCGTTCCACTGAATTTAATCAAGGTTACGGCAGGCGCGATTATTCAACATCTCTTGATCCTGCTTCATATGAAGCTCGTTTCGTAAAAGGTTTATCTCAGATTTACGGTGATTTGCCTGCAGATTCGCTTCAATGTTTTGAATCGCAGGAGGATTTTGTGAACAAACTCATGCCCTATGCTTTAAAAGCAGTAGAAGGGCAAGGGTTCAATCCTTTGGTGTTGGTAGCTCAGGCGGCTTTGGAAACCGGATGGGGGCAACATGTACCTGCAAATAATAATTACTACGGTATCAAGGCCGATCCTTCATGGCAGGGAGATAAACAGGAGTTGTCATCTCCTGAGTTTGAAAACGGTACATTTGTAAAACGTCAAAGTGCATTCCGTGCTTATTCAGGACTTTTGGATTCAATGAAGGACTATATAGATTTCATCAGAAATAATCCTCGTTACGGTAATGCAGCTACGCGCAGTTTTGATCCCGATACATATTTTGATGAAATTGCACGTGCAGGTTATGCCACGGATCCTGATTATTCTGCCAAACTTAAAAATATTTCCAGAAAAATTGCATTTATGGCATATAAATAGCATAAGTCAAATCGTGAGCTTAAACACGGCATAACGATGCCGCATAAGATCGGGACTTGAGCATGCTGGACTTAATTCAAATTGGAAAATTCGGTGTTTTAAACGCACAGAAGCTGATAAGCACTACTTCCAACAATATTAACAACGTCAATACCGAGGGATATACCCGCAAGCAGACGCTGACTTATACCAGCAGCATAGACTGGGGAGTCGGTAATACCGATACACGCCGTATTTACAGTCAGTATGTACAGCGAGAACTTTATGCTGACAACGGCAACAAAAGTTATTATGAGGCAGCCAAATCAGGAATGAGTGCGGTTGACAGCATGCTCTCTGATGATGAGATGTCCGTCTCAACGGCTTTTACCAAATACTTTAATGCCTTATCAAGTTCAGTCCAGAATCCTACTTCAACCTCTGCCAGAGAAGAAGTGCTGGCAGATCTTAAGGTGATCCAAAACCGTTTTACCACTTTAAACGGGGAGATCCAGCGACAGATAGCCGATGTTAACGGCAAGATCAACGACTCCGTTTCCTCCGTCAATTCTCTGACGCGTTCAATTTGCGAATTAAACCGCCAGATCTTGGCTTCCTCGGCTGATGAAGGACAGGCAGGTGAGCGCAACGAAATCTATTTGCAAATGCAGGATAAGCGCGATTTGCTCATTAAACAATTGTCAGAGCAAGTCGGGATCAATACCGTAACCCAGTCAAACGGTTCCATCTCTGTATATATGTCCGGTAATGGTCAGTTGTTATGCAATGATTCAACCTACGCAACCATTACCGGTAATGAGGATCAGTTAGACAGTACCCGCCAATATCTTACTTTAAAGTTCAATAACTTTGCCGGATCTGTAAACGATGCCACGCAGGTACGTTTGAATGATGCCGATATAGGCGGTGCAATAGGCGGATATCTTGCAAGTTGTTCGGAAATACGTCAGACCATGCGTGATTTGGGGCGTTTGAGCATATCGTTTGCCGATGCTTTGAATCAGCAAAACCGTGCAGGTTTTACGCTTGAGGGAATTGCAGGCGACAACATTTTTTCCGTTAAGGATTTATACGCCGCCACTGATGATCCAACCAACAGTCAATCATGTCTTATGAATTTTGTGGAAGGCAAAGGCAGTAATGTTACAGCCAACGACTACAAGATAAGTTTTGAAGGCGGTCAATTACGCGTTTTTGAGCGTGATGCTTACGGTAAGGAAACTGAACTTAAGGCAACTGATTATGTTGTAAAAAACGATGCTCAGGGCAATTTGGTGATCGACATGAGCGATTACGCCGGCATCAATTTAAGTTTTAATTCTTCAAGAACTGATCTTGAAAACGGCAAACATAATTTCCTTGTTCAGCCTACGTTGAATGCTGCCTATACCACCGAGGTCAATATCAGTAAGCCAGAGGATTTGGCTTATGCGTCGGCAGTGCGTACCAGCACCACCAAGAACAATAATCTTGGTAACGCGGTCATTTCTTTGGCATCTATGAGTGCCGTCGGTCCTAATATGGGCGTAAGCGTAGATCCGGTCACCAACATGCCGGTATTCAATCAAAATGCTCCTGTAAAGGTGATCATAGCAGATGACGGTTCATACAATATTTTGAATAAAGCAGGTGACGTGATCGGCACTGCTCCCGCGTCCTGCAAAGGACAGGGACTGTTTTCCCAAGCAGTGGATTTAAACGGCAATGCTTTTAATGCCAACGGTTTCCCAGGATATGAGATCAACATCACCGGTACGGTACAACCTGGCGACAGTTTTGAAATTGAAATCAATACTAACGGTATAGGTGATAACACCAACGGCAACATCATGTCTGCTATGAAAGATGTGAAGCTGGTAGGTTCCACCGGTACTGAGAAGATAACTTTTAACGAAGGATATGCTTCATTGACCACCCGTTTGGGATCTGCTGTTTATTCGGCGGAAACCAATTTGGCTGCAGCTGAATCCAAGCGGGAGCAGACTCAGGAGCTTTATGATTCCGAAGCCGGGGTAAATCTTGATGAGGAGGCGGCAGATCTTATCAAGTATCAGCAGACTTATCAGGCTTGCGCCAAGATCATTACTGCTTCTCAGACAATTTTCGATTCGCTCATCAGCGCTTTTTAGAGGAATTAGGTTATGCGTATCTCAACTAATATGACGTACAACAAGAACATGACCTTCCTGCAAAGGGCCAACACCAAACTTGACAGTTCAACCACCCGTTACAACACGGGATTGAAATTTGATACGGCCGGTGAAGATCCTTCGGGCATGTCCTCAAAGCTCAAGTACGATGCGTCGATTGCCAACTATAAACAATATGCGACAAATGCTGGTTTAGCCGCAGATACCATGGCGGAGGAAGAGACGGCTCTTGATTCCATGTGGACTTCGCTGTCAAGCGCTCATACGCGTCTTATTCAGGCGGTGGATTCGACCAACGACACCACCTCGCGCGATGCTTTGGCAGAGGATCTCATGCAACTTCGCGATCAGCTTTGCGATCTTATGAATACGCAAAATGCCGAAGGTGAGTATATTTTTTCAGGAGCCCGCAGTCATGTTACCACAATGCAGAAGACCTCCGACGGGCACTATACTTGTCAGGCCGACGGTCAGGCGCGCGTGGTACAAGTCGCACCGTCGGTTACCGTGCAGATTTCCGACAGCGGACTTAATATTTTTGAAAATTGCGATCTGGCAAAGACCATTTCCATGACCGGAGATACCAACGATGTTTACGGAATGATCAGCAATTACGGTGATTATGATGAGCTTTACAGCACTTGGTATGATCCGACCGGTAACCGTGCCAACACTCTTACTTTAAACGTCACTGCTGATGACAAATTTACCATTACGGCTCCTGACGGAGCTACGGTATTGGCCAGCGGTGAAGTGGCTTCAGACGGAAGCATTCAGGCTTTGGGAATGAATTTTTCCATAGCCGACGGCAAGACCGGACAGGCTCGTACCATCGCCGTAACCATGGAAAAGCCGCAAAAAGGCAATATATTAAACGAGCTTACCGATTATATCGATACCCTGCGAGACGGTACGATCACCACAGAAGAGCTTTCTGACATGATGGCTCAGGCTCAGGTAAGCGTGAAAAATGCCATGGATCACTATGATATGTACCGCGGTCGTGTGGGCTCTCGAGAAAATGAAGTGGACAATGTCATCAATTCCGATACGGCATTAAAAAACATTAAAACCACGTCCAGAGCAAATATCTGTGAGGTAGATGCTTTTGAGGCAGCCTCAGACATAGTCAAGGATCAGCAAGCTTTACAGGTAGCACGCTCGGTATTTTCAAGCATTAACGGTTCAAGTCTTTTTGATTACATTTAAACTTTACGCAGAACAGAGGATGAGAAAATGATCAATCAGGTAAACACTCTTAATACCGGTTCAAAACTTTATGCAACTCAAAATAATCTTCATGCTCAAAAAGAAGCGTCAGATCCGGTAAAAATTCAGGCAGCTTCGGTGGTTGAGCTTCAGGGCAGTATGTCCGGTGTTTCTCAGGTAAGGGAAGCCAATGCATTGGACGCGGCTTCGGCAAACTCCGTGGCCTTGGATATTGCATCTTTATTGGGAACTCACGGCGGCAGTGTGCAGGAAAATTTAAACGGTTTTGACGCGGCCAGACTGCTTGCAGACTAAGTAACCGGCCTAGAAATTCTTCTCATCCCTGCATGATCCGTGCGGGGATTTTTATATGTGCTGAAAAATATAAAAAAGGCAGGATCACTAAGATCCTGCCAACGGGTTTTATTTACTTGCGTAAATAAACTCTGGGATATCTAACTTGAGAGAACTCTCAGATTAGAATACGTAACGGGCACCGAACATGATGCTGTTGTGGCCGCTGTTCTTGCTGTCAAGAGCTGACTTGATCTTAGGATAGCCGTCGTCAGAGCCTGCATCGATGAGGCCTTCTGCCCAGACTTTGAAGTTGGGGGTGACGTTGTAGTCAGCGATCAGCTGAACGAACTTGGTATCACCGGATTCTTTCTCACCGTTATAAACGGTCTGGGTCTTGATATAGTGGTAGGAAGCACCGAGACGGACGCCGTTGGCAAAGCCGTAAGTGACGACGGTTTCCCAGGCTTTCTGTTTTAAGGTAGCATCTTCGTCTTCAGAATCTCTCAGTGTGTAGCTACCATCATCGTTCTTATTCCAAGTGTATTCTTTTGAGGCCTGGGCCTTGGAGTAGTTGTAGTTGGTAGCAATATAGAAGCCCTTGCCGTTGGTACCCCAAGCGATGGCACCGTCGATAGACTTCATGTTGTCAAATAAATCAGATGTATA
>JALEXT010000115.1 GCA_022779845.1 Succinatimonas sp. | reverse complement strand
AGGCGCCTTATATCCCCGGGCTGAAGCCCGGGGTTTTACGGCGCTTTTTTGATAAAACCTTCGGCAAGATATTTTTCAAGACTTACGGGACCTATAAAAGGCGCGGCCACCACGCCTTTGTGTTTAAAGGGCAGGGTAGCGAGGATCTCAAGCCTTTCGTCTGCGCGTACCTGATTTTCAGCCGAGACGCTTAAAAGTACGTTCTCCCACCCGTCATTCCAGTTTTGGGGAAGACAAGATGCCACCCGCTCGGGGCGTTTGGTGAGAAGCAAAAATGCAACGTCGGGACGCTCGTGCATGATCTCCCAAGCCTCATCACGCCAAGGATCGGCTTCTTCTAAAAAGAAATCCGAGGTCAGGCATACGCGCAACTGCTCGCCGCTTTTGACTTTGTAGCTTCCGTGCAGATCGCGTTGTAACGGGTAATCGAAATTGTTTTTTACCCTATAGATCTTGGAGCCGTCGGCATTGCGCATTTTATCTAGGTAAAACATATAGCAGTGACGGCAGCCTTCGCTTTTTTTCTTACATCCGTGCCAGGGGTTCCAGATATCGCGCATGGCGTTAACGACTAGAAAAAAGCAGTTTATTTAAGCGGGCCTTTTAACATCATCAGGCATTTTTTGCAGTCAAAGAGCAATTTAAAACGGCTCTTGCCGATCTCAAGATAAAGATCCTGAGGACGTACTTGGTCACGCAAAGGACAGAGTTTGAAGCAATAGCGCAGGCAATGCTTTGAGGTAAGCACGATCTCCTCATCGTGCATTCTCTTGGTTTCATAGGCAGGTACTGCTTCTTTGGCACCGTGATTTAAATAGAAATTTTTGGCACTTTCGTTATAGATGTTGGCATTAAAACCGAGGCTTTGCTCTGATAAGGGAAGATCGGGAATTAAATCAGGATGGTGCTCGGTAACGGTCTTTCTTATGATTTTGCCTGCGTACAGTTTGGCGATGAGATCGCGTCTTAAACCGTTTAACAGGCTTTGGGGGATAAAGTAGTGATGCTTTAAATTAAGCTTTAAGTCTTTTAATGCGTATACGGAATCCCCGAGGCGTGACAGTTTTGCCTGCAGGTTTTTTTGCAACTTGTCAAAGTCTTTGGCAATCTGCGCTTGCTCAAGTTTTAAGGAAATTTCCGCATGATCGCCGCTTTCATCCTTGCCTTCAAGCACTGTCTCACCGTCTTTTTCCGTATAAACAAGCTCTAATGCAAGTTTTCTGATGCTTGAATTGCCTTCGAGGCTTTTTTCAAATTCGGCATCTTTATTGCGATAGAACACGGTATTGGGTGAGATCTTAGGCAGATCCTGGAAGATCTCGGCCGTATCACCGTTTTTAATCAGGCTTACGCGAAAACCGTCTAGATCTCCTGATTTCTGATAATAGTTTAGGGAGTCGCCGTTATGCAGGGCAACGTTCTTGAATAATTTGAAGGTAAGATCGTGTCCCTGCTGTTTTATCAGTTTGCCTATTTTTACTCCAACAAACCCAGGAGCATCAAAGTTTGCATAGTTGGCTTTCTCCTCGTGGGTGTTGTACTCGGTAAAGCCGCGGTTAAAGCTCTTGTTAGGATCAGGCGTAAAGGCAGTAGTCGTGGTGCCGAAGGAGGAGCGCATCAGATCCTGACGTCTTTTTAAGATCTCATCGATTTTATTTCTGTAGTAGGCGGTGATATTGCGCACGTAACTTACGTCTTTTAAGCGGCCTTCAATTTTAAAGGAGCTGATCCCGGCATCGATGAGTTCTTCGATATTGGCACTTTGATTAAGATCGCGCATGGAGAGCAGGTATTTGTCGCGCGCGAGCACATTTCCCTGCGCATCGAACAAAGACTGTTTGACTCGGCACAGCTGCGCGCATTCACCGCGGTTGGCACTGCGTCCTGTTACAGCGGCACTTAAATAGCAACGGCCGCTTAATCCTACGCACAAAGCTCCGTGAATAAAGGCTTCAAGTTTTACCGAAGTCTTTTCTCTGATGGCACGGATCTCCTTTAACGATAATTCGCGCGCGAGTACCACCTGAGAAAACCCGGCCTGCTCCAAGAAAAGCACTTTTTCAGGAGTCTGATTGTTTTGCTGGGTACTGGCATGCAGTTCCAAAGGCGGCAGAGGTCCGTTTAAAAGTCCGAGATCCTGAATGATGAGGGCATCGACTCCGGCATCATAGAGTTTGAAGGTAAGCTCCCGAGCTTTTTTAAGCTCTTCGTCATTTAGGATGGTATTGACGGTTACATGGATCCTGGCCCCGAAGAGATGGGCATAATCGCAAAGTTTTTTGATGTCCTCAAGACTGTTTGGAGCATTGACACGGGCACCGAACGACGGGCCTCCTATATATACGGCGTCGGCTCCGCTGTCTATGGCAGCCAAGCCGCATTCTAAGTTTTTGGCGGGGGCGAGCAGTTCTATGGTTCTCATGAATGTTTTTCAGATCATTA
>JALEXT010000051.1 GCA_022779845.1 Succinatimonas sp. | reverse complement strand
CTCCCTCCTATTTCGCGGCGTCCTGTGGCGGAGCTCCCATCTCTATCATCAGACAATACATTGAAAACCAGAATACCCCCGATTAGGCGCCTTATATCCCCGGGCTGAAGCCCGGGGTTTTACGGCGCTTTTTTGATAAAGATTTTTCGTCAAGAATGATTGCTAAAATAAACCTTCGCCATTAATTTGATATTGACCTCATTAATGGCGTCAGAGTAGAATACAGCGGATTATGTACAGCCAAAGTTTTCGATTGTCTTTCAAACGGATTTTTGGTCTGTATACACAAAAGCAGTTTGCTGAAAATTCAGCTGGTGTCGATTCTGGTTATACAAATCGGCATATAAACCAAACAATGCAGATTTTTCTGCTTTTTTAATAACAGGCGGTTGTACCGTCGTTGGAGATCACAAATGAAGCGTACTTTCCAGCCTAACGTGAATAAGCGCAAACACACCCATGGCTTCCGTATCCGTATGCGTACCGCAGACGGCCGTAAGGTCCTTTCCCGTCGTCGTGCCAAGGGTCGTAAGCGTTTAACTACCGTTTAATGGCTGACAATACCTTTCCCCGGAAAGATAGGATCTTAACTTCCGGGGATTACGACAAGGTATTCCAACACTGTATCCGAGCCAGTGTGCGCGGTGTTTTGGTTCTTGGACACAAGAGCGAAATTACTGAACATTCTAGGCTTGGATTGGTTATTCCTAAAAAAGTGTTGAAAAGAGCAGTCTGGCGTAATCGCGTCAAACGCGTAGCCAGAGAAGCTTTCAGATTGTCAAAGAAATCCTATCCCTGTATTGATTTTGTGGTAATTGCCAAACCTGGCATAAAGGACATAAATAATACTGAGCTCACTCGGATATTATTAGACCTATGGGATCAAATCTCTCGCCGTTTGCCCGCCTAGGCATCTTATTCATCAGATTTTACCAGATGTTTATAAGTCCTCTGTTAGGGCATCACTGCAGGTTTTATCCTTCTTGTTCGCAGTACACGATTGACGCTATCAGAGAGTGGGGTTTTATTAAAGGGGTCTGGCTCGGACTTAAAAGGATCAGCAGATGTCATCCGCTGAATCCGGGAGGAATAGATCCGGTTCCCCGAAATCCACATAAAAGCCATTGAGGCTAAAAGATCATGGAACAACAGAGAAACATTCTATTAATTGTTCTGCTATGCGTAACCCTCTTCCTGTTTTGGAATTGGGAGTCAGATAAAAACAATGCAGCTAGACTAGCTCAGCAGGGCATAGAACAGACGGCCGATTCAACTTCTACCATCAATTCAGAAGACGCCACCGGAAAAACAATAACCATCGAGAGTGATTCTCTGCAACTTACTATTGCTCTAAAAGGCGGAGATATAGTTGACGCTAATCTCCCGAAAATTAAGCAGGAAGAAGGCAAAGAAGATCCTTTCCACTTACTCATGAGCAATAAGGCTTTTACCTATCAAGCGCAATCTGGTTTGGCAGGTAAAGACGGTCCTGATGTCAAAGAACGTCCGCTTTTTGTCTCAAAACAAGATGTTTATTACCTTGAAGACGGTAAAAACAGTGTCAGCGCCGTTTTAACTTTTGAACAAGACGGTGTGATATATAAGAAAACTTATACTTTGCATCGTAACTCTTATGCAGTAGACGTTAAATATTCTGTTGATAACTCTTCAAGCAAAGAACTTTCCGTAAATTTCTACGGTCAATTGAAACAAACCGCAGATGACAGTTTCCTTAAAAATTCATCAGGCTTTGGCATGGTTGCCTCTGCATACCGAGGAGCAGCATTTTCAACTGATTCATCTCGTTATGAAAAAATAAAATACGATGAGATAATTGATAACGCTAAATCCAACAATGCCATATCACAGCAAACCCAAAATGGTTGGGTTGCTATGATCCAGCACTACTTTGTTTCCGCTTGGATCGGAACAAAGGATAATGAAAATACTGTCTACACAAATGCATCAAAAAACGGCAAAGATGCCATCATCGGTATAAAGACATCCAATGTAACCATTGCCCCTGGAAGCAACAAAGATTTTGACAGCAAGCTTTGGTTGGGGCCTAAAATTGCAGATGATTTGGAGGCAGTAGCTCCTAATCTTGACCTTACCGTGGATTACGGTTGGCTTTGGTTCATCTCGATCCCGCTGTTCAAAATCCTGCAATTTGTACACTCATTGATTGGCAATTGGGGTTTTTCCATTATCGTACTAACCCTCATTGTCAGAGGGGTAATGTTCCCGCTTACCAAAGCACAATATACCTCCATGGCAAAAATGCGTCTGCTTACGCCAAAAATGAAAGAGTTGCGCGAAAAATATAAAGATGATCGCCAAAAACTCGGTCAGGAAACAATGCGTCTTTATAAGACAGAAAAAGTCAATCCGATGGGAGGATGTCTGCCTCTACTAATCCAGATGCCTATCTTCATCGCCTTATACTGGACTTTGATGGAGTCAACTGAATTACGTCAGTCAAGCTTTATTCTCTGGATCACCGATTTATCTGTATACGATCCTTACTTCGTTTTACCGGTACTTTATGGCGTATCGATGTTCTTCCTCCAAAAAATGTCGCCTACTCCAATTACAGATCCTATTCAGCGTAAAGTATTTATGGCAATGCCCTTCGTATTTACCTTTATGTTCTGTACCTTCCCTGCAGGTTTGACTCTTTATTGGTTAGTATCTAACTGCTTTACTATCTTCCAGCAAACCGTAATTTTCCGCTCACTTGAAAAACGCGGTCTATCAATGAAGGTGGAAAAGAAATAATGTCTTCTTCTACATCTGAAGACACCATTGCAGCCATCGCCACTCCTCACGGCAGGGGTGGCGTTGCCATCGTCAGGATCTCCGGCTGTAACGCTTTGCTGGTTGCAAAAAAAATAACAGGTATTACTCCCAAACCACGCCATGCCTATTTCCGACCTTTTTTACAAAATGGGGAAACGGTTGATGAAGGAGTTGTAATCTTCTTCCCTGCACCGCACTCTTATACAGGAGAAGATGTTCTTGAATTGCAAGGACATGCAGGTAATATCCAACCACAACGAGTGTTATCGGCGGTTCTTTCCTGCCCTGGAATACGACAAGCAAATCCAGGAGAATTTACTCGCCGTGCATTTATGAACGGAAAAATGGATCTTACAGCTGCTGAGGCCGTAGAAGATCTGATTTCAGCAGGTTCTGAAAGCGCAGCCAAAGCGGCCATGGCTTCCCTTGACGGAGCATTTGCTCGCGATATGCAAAAATTATCCGATCAAATCACGTCATTTCGCGTAAAACTCGAAGGTTGTTTGGACTTTCCTGAAGAACATGAAGATTTCTTTGATTCAGGAAAAGCTGTAACAGAACTAAAACAAATACAAGCTCTTGCCTGTGAAGCAAAACTCAAAGCTTCTCAAGGATTAAAGCTTACCGAAGGGGCAAAAATTGTACTTTCAGGAGCTCCGAACGCAGGTAAATCCAGTTTGCTCAACGCATTATCAGGAACAGAGCGTGCTATAGTCACTAATATTCCCGGTACTACCAGAGATTTACTGACTGCAGATATCGAAATAAACGGTGTTCCCGTGACTATCACCGATACTGCGGGGATCAGAGACACTCCGTCTGATGAAATAGAGGCAATAGGCATACGCAAAGCAGTTTCTGCATTAAAACAAGCCGATTTAGTTGTTTTAATGATCGACGGTTCAGTTGCTCCGGAACCTGATTTGCTCAAAAAAATAAGTGACCTAAAAGAATTAAAGAGTCAAATCCTCATTGCTATCTCAAAATCGGATCTTCCTCAAAATCCTCAAACCACTTCTCAATTGAACTGCAAGGAGCTTTCTTCTATACCTAAATTACAGATTTCCGTAAAAACATCAGATGGCTTGCTTTCTTTGCGAAAAAAACTGTCAGAATCATTGGGGATCATACCGATAGAAGGAGTTTACAGTGCCCGTTCACGTCATCTTTCTGCATTGAATGACTGTATTGAGGCTTTGACTAGAGCTTTTCAGATACTGGAAATCGGTGATTTGGTTCTATGTGCTCAGGAAATGAAACTTGCACAGGACAGTTTGGGCATGATCACTGGAAAAGTAAGTTCTGACGATTTACTCGGTAAAATTTTCAGCACTTTCTGCATAGGCAAATAAAGCTAAAGTGCCGCCCTGCTTTGTGCTTCAACAGAGGCGGCAAACTCATCGCATAATTTTTTCCATCCCTTCTTAAGAGTTACAACCATACATTCATACCCGGGAACAGGCTGTTTTTCATTAAACTCCAATACCAGTGAAGAAATTTTCTTTTCATTTTGATAGGCAGTAAACAAAGCTTCTATCTCTACTTGTGAATCCAAAGCTCCGTAAAATTTACTGACATCTATATCCACACTGATCAGCTCACTGTTTTTTAATTCTTCAGACAGTACCGCTGCTAACTGCTCTTCCAATTTGCCGCTCCAACGATGATGTTGCGCCGGTCGCAGAACAACATCAGAGATTTTTACCACCAAGGCTCCATCTGACAAAATACCAGCCAGATTAACTTTAATTCTGGATAAACCACGCCATGATGAGGCACTTACATCATCAGCCACAGTATATCGTTCAACATTGATATTTGACGTCTGACACCCGGAGAATATCAATAAACATGATAAACAACCTATCATTCTCAATATTTTTTTCATTTGATGCTCCCTGGCTCCGGATCATCTTGTTCATGGTTAAAAATCAAAGAATTTGGTTGCTGACTCAGCTGAGAAAACATCGGTTGCAATTCTTTTAATATTTCTCTTATATCATCACTCAAATTGTACAGCTCTTCTACCAATCCCTTATTTTTAGCTTCATTTTCATGTCCATTTAACTTTTTTAATAAAAATTCTAGTTCTTCTGATACAGCTGAAGCATGATTAATCAAACCAGAAGATCTCAATTCCTGTCCCGTGATTTTCCACTCAGTCATCAATGCATTCATTGTCTTTAAATCACGTTTGATACCATCAGAAATACCTTTAAAATCTATATTTCCTATTTTTTCACTTAAAATTTCCAGTCTTTTATCTAATGTCTGCGATTCAATTACAGGTATTACAAAATCACCGCGATAAGTCCCCTTGATTTTTTTACACTGTTTTTGTGTACCAAAATCAAGTTTTACCGTATCAAGACCTGTCAATAAAGAAGTAGAAACCAATGATGCACATAACCTGCCTTCCTTCAGAGCCTGCTTTATCAATTCAGACACTTTTTCATCAGATAATCCTTTTACAGATAAAGCGATTCTAACCGGAACATACTGTTCTGAAGACAGAACGGAGCCTGTGTTCTCATACCAAGGACTATCAACAACTCTTCCTATCACAGCCCCTTTCGCCTTTACCAAGCTACCTTCGGCAACTACTCCTGACGAATTATTCATCATCAGAACAAAATGCGGTCTGTTTTCCAAAACACTGCCGCTTGCTTCTTTAAAATTTTCAAAAAGTCTCAATGTTTTGCCGCTCTCTTTCAATTCCTCGTGATCATTTAGATCATCAAAGGTGATCCCGCTTGATAAAAGATTCTGTAAATTTTCTGTTCTAAAGGAAATGCCTTGCGTTCCCATGGAAAAATCCAGTCCACTGTTTATCCAAAAAACGGATCGCGACGTCACAAGTTGCTTATATTTAGAATCTATAATTACCTTATATTTTATTAATCCGCTGTCTACTTCTAATTCTGCACCATTAACACTGCCAACCACAAAACCGCGATAGCTGACCGGATCACCGTAGCCAATACGTCGTCCTGAATTAGATATCAATGTCAAATGCAAAGCATTAGTATCACTTGCTGTTGCCGGAATGTTATCTAATAAGGCAAATTCCCTACCAAACTTATCTGATATACCTTGACTCAGCTGAATGTAATTTCCAGTCAGTATAGTATCTAATCCAGAAATATTAGCCGATTGAACTCGAGGCTTAACTACATAAAAAACGGTATCACTACGAAGAAGATCCTTTTCGTCTTCATCTATACGAATCTTAAGTTCAACTTTACTGTGATCTTTAGATAAGACTACCTTCTCAACTTTTCCAACTGTTACCGATCTGAATTTAACTAAAGTCTTTCCCGCTTCCATACCGGAAGCATCGTCACAGTAAACAGTTATAAGTTCTCCTTTGTCAAAGGTATTTTTCCACAACAAAGTTAAAGTAATAACCAAAGCCAAAATCGGAATCAACCAGATAAATGACAGAGTAAACGGCTTTCTTGTTACAGCAATTCTATTTTTTTTCAACGTACTTATCCCAAATAAGTCTCTCATCGAATGAGGCTGCAGCCCATAAAGTAACTAAAACAACTAAACAGAAGGTCAAAATAGCAAGACCAGGAGCGATCGACATCAAACCTCCGAACCTGACGGCTACAGTCATGATGATCACAACAAACACATCAAGCATTGACCATTTACCTATAAATTCAACTAAATGGAAAAGTCTGGACAAAGCTACAGGATTAGTGATTGCACCTTTATTTACCTTAAAAGACAAATAAGACAATGCCAAAATTTTAAATCCGGGAATAAACAGTGATGCAACAATAATTACAGACGCTACTAACCAAGATCCGCTTTTCCACAAAAATAAAGCACCTTCTACGATATTAGATCCTTCCGTATTTCCAAGATAAGTGGTGAACATTACAGGGTACAGATTTGATGGTAAAAACAATATCGATGCGGCAAGCAGCAATGCAACACATTTTTGTCCGCAACTTTTCTGACGGAAGGAAGTATTCATCCCGCATCTGGGGCAAACAGCTTCTTTTGCATGACTAACAAAAGCACATGAACACCGTCTGCAAATCTTTATTCCCTGATCTTTTCCATTCAATTCAAGATTTATTTGTAATTCTGGCCCTTCACTCACCAACTTCCATATCGAAACAGGACGGTATTTATTCCAACACCATACAGTCATCCATGAAAATATAATGAACAGGTAAAATCCAGAAAGAAAATCAACTGCCGCTAAGGAGGTTATCTTGACAAGACTTATTGCCACCGCCAATACAAATACATCGACAAAAGAACATATATGACAAAAAGAATAAACAGTAGCTACTGTCTTTGACGGTTTATATCCGAAAAAACCAATTGCACATATGATCAACAACATGCACAACGGTAATAACAACACCGTACTTACAAACAATGCCGCAAGAAAAAACCAATCCTCAAAAATTAAACATAAGGATAAAAGTGAAAAAGAAGCTGAATTACCAGCTGATGACAACGAAAAAAAAGGCAAAGGCAACGCACACAACATCATCAATATCGCCGATATTGCCACTGCAGCACCTTGGGTCAACGATATTTTGTTTGCAGGTCTCAATAACCTTTTACAACGCGGACAACGGCATTGATAGCCGCGACGATAAGCAGGAAGCAATACAGCAAGATCACATGACGGGCAAATAACTATACTTTCACTATTTAGATCCTGCGAATTTCCCATGCAAAGCCTACCTATTTGTTATCACGCTCTCCCACAAAACCAGAAGCTAAAACGATTTTTCCTGTTTTCAGCGATTGTTGTACATCGATAATGCGTTGATTTGATGAACCTCTGAAATCAAGATCTAAAGACTTTTTTGAAAGAATAAACTGACCATCTACTACTACGTCAAGTTGTTCTAATAATGCTTTTCTATCGGGATTATCCAATAATTTTTCAAAAGTGAATCCGGTATACGACCACAAAGAATACCCCTGAGCTTTAACTATTTTTGCAAATACTGTCAAAGGTTTTGGTTGTATAAAAGGTTCTCCACCGGAAAAGGTTACACCGCCTACCAGAGGATCACGCTTCATTTCGTCATACAAAACCTTAAGACGAACTTCCAAACCACCGTTAAAATCCCATGATTGCTGGTTATGACACCCCTTACAGTGAAAAGGGCAACCTTGCGTGAAGATCACGTAACGAATGCCGGGGCCGTCAACGATTGATTCCTGAACGGCCCCGGCAATTCTCAAAGTGGTTTGATCCAGAATATCCAGATCAGACATGGCTTACTCATACATGCATATGTTTAACACGATCGTTTACTTCAGCTCTTTTGGCATTGTTAAAACGATCCAGAGTACCGACCAAATACCCGGTCACTCTTCTGATACGCTCAAATTTAACACCTTCACCAACCACTCCATTATGAGCATGTAATCTTGATTGCATAGCCATCACTCCTCAAAACAATATATGCAAGATACCGCATCAAGGCGGGAAAAATAATTAAATGAGAAAAAATCTATTCTCTAATCAAAGCAACTGCAGTCAACACCAAGTCGTCTTAAACGTTCGATGCTGATCCCTTCTCCGTCTCGTCTACCACAACGAGGACAAACATCATTTATAACCCCTACATAATTGCATACGGGGCAACGATCCACAGGATGGTTGACCGATCCATAGCCGACACCACATTGCTTCATATATAAAATAACTTTTTCAAATGCATCGACATTTTTAGTCAAGTCACCGTCCAATTCAACATAAGAGATAGAACCGGCATTACATAATTCATGATAAGGACCTTCTATTTTAATCTTATCTGCTGCCGATATATCGTAATAAACAGGAACGTGGAAGCTATTGGTGTAATAAGCTCTGTCTGTAACTCCGGTGAGCTTTCCATATAACTGCTGATCAATCTTTACAAAACGACCTGATAAACCTTCTGCCGGAGTTGAAAAAAGCGAAAAATTAAGTCCTGTTTCCTGAGTATGTCTGTCTGTCAGCTCTCGCATATGCCTTACAATTTCAAGACCTAATTCGTTTGCTTCAGAACTTTCACCGTGATGTTTGCCGACTAATGCTTTGAGACATTCGGCAAGACCGATAAAACCAACCGACATAGTTCCATGCTTGATGATATCTTCAATATAATCTTCAGGATCAAGCTTATCTGAACCAATCCAAATTCCCTGTCCCATTAAGAACGGATAATTCAATACTCGTTTCTTTGCAATAATGTCGAAACGATCCTTCAATTGTTCAAAAACCATGGCAAAGGTTCTGTCAACCGAAGTATAGAATCTGCTGAGCGAACCGTGGGCTTCGATACCGAGTCTAGGCAGATTCACTGACGTAAATGACAAATTGCCTCTCCCGGGAATAATTTCCTTGGTTTTATCAAAATCATTAGATACTACACGGGTACGACATCCCATCAAAGCAACTTCTGTTTCAGGATGTCCTTCCTTGTAATATTTAATATTAAAAGGTGCGTCTAAGAAGGAAAAATTAGGGAAAAGACGTTTAGCAGAAACTTTGCATGCTAATCTGAAAAGATCATAATTAGGATCACCTGCTTTGGTATTAATTCCGTCCTTTACTTTAAAAATCTGAACCGGAAAAATCGGAGTTTCACCACCGCCCAAACCGGCGTCTGTTGCCAACAACACGTTCCTCATGATCATGCGTTGTTCGGCAGTAGTTCCAGTTCCGTAATTGATCGAAGAAAAAGGTACCTGAGCACCTGCTCGCGATTGCATGGAATTTAAGTTGTGTATCAGCGCTTCCATTGCCTGATAAGTTTCACGCTGCGTAAGCTTTAAAGATTCCATCATGACATATGAAGCATCAGCCTTGGCATCATTGGATCCTAGCTGTACTAATTCCTGCTCCACAAATTCCTGAATCTTTTGCTGTGCCTCTTTATCTAACAAAGTGCCTTTTACTTCATAAAGCTCATTACAAAAGCTCTTTAGCGAGGAAATATCCATTTGCTCACGTCTTAAGCAAATCTCCATAACCTTGCCTACATGTTTTATGTATGATTTGGCCACATAAGGTGCAAGATCATACTCAAACATAGGAATAGACTGACCGCCATGCATGTCATTCTGATTTGACTGAATAGCTATACAGCATAAAGCGGCGGCAGACTGAATTGACTGAGGTTCGCGTAAAAAACCGTGCCCTGTTGAAAAACCACGCTTGAACAGATCCTTAAGACCTATTTGGCAACAATTAATTGTTAAAAGATAGAAATCCAAATCGTGAATATGAATATCACCGCGTGCATGAGCCAAAGCATGCTCCGGGCGCAAAACATAACGCTTAACGTAATCCTTCGCACCTTCAGAACCGAATCTCAACATCAATCCCATAGGGGCATTGGCATCAATATTGGCGTTCTCTCGCTTAAGATCCATATCTGCAGTACTCTTCGAAGTCAGATCTCTATAAATCTTGGTCAGATCTGCATTGTAAGTACGTGCATTGGTGCGACGCTGACGGTAAAGGATAAAATTTTTGGCTTCAGAAGCAAGACCTGATTTAATCATGGCCTGTTCAATAAGATCTTGGGTGCGCTCGACAGACGGTGTCTTGGGAAGCTCTTTTTCAATATCGGCAACAACCATGGAGGTAAGCTTTAAGACTATTTTTTCGTCTGCTACGGTAATTTCGTCATCAGGGTGAACAGAGATCAAAGCCTTTCGGATCGCGTTGGAGATTTTCTGCTCATTAAAAGCAACTTTTCTCCCATCCCTCTTCATTATGAAACGAATCATCGCTTTGAATGCTCCCCCTTCAAGCTATAAAATATGTATATAAATCAATATAATAATTTAATAAAAAATCCCCCAAACATTATGCGAAAAAGACTGTGTATTTACAAGCGCCATTAAATTTATAAGCTATTGATTTGATCTTGACACTGCTAAAAACTCATAATTTTACACATAAAAAAAATTATTTTTTTTTGCATAACCGTCAGCAGGAGACCTTAAAAGATGGACTACCAAAAATACGATATCTTTTGTGACGTAATAGACAACTACGGTGATGCAGGCTTCAGCCTTCGGCTTGCCCGCACACTGAGCAAAAAAAATATAGAAGTACGCCTTTTTTGTAATGATCTGCAAACTCTCTATACCATTACAGACAGACAAGATCTTACAAATCAATTGTTAAAGATTTCAAAATGGCCAGATCACGGGAGCTATCAACCTTCTGATATTGTGGTTGAAGCTTTTTCGTGCCGTCTGCCTGATCTGTTAAATCAAAAACTGCGTGAACACCATTCATTAGTTATAGAACTCGAGTACCTGACGGCAGAAAAATTTTCAGAAGACTGTCACGGATTGTCATCCTCTGCAGACGGTCTGAACAGTTATTTCTTTTTTCCAGGTTTTAGTAAAAAAACAGGCGGGTTGATTTTCGAACAAAATTTGTTAAACAAGATAAATTCGCGGACTTATCATTTTTCCATACAAAAGGGTATACATTTATCACTTTTTTCCTATAAAAATCATAATATTACAGATTTTTTTCATGTTCTTTCTGCAACAGGAGCTTCTGTAAAAATCACGGTGTTTAAAGGACTCGCTCTTGATAATGTAAATAACATTTTGAAGCTTTCTCTAAAACCTGGGCAACAACATAGATTAGACAACTTAGAACTTAATGCCGTAGATATGTGCAGTCAGGACGAATACGACAATATCCTGCTTTCATCAGATCTAAACTGCGTACGCGGGGAGGAATCTGTCGTCAGAGCGATGCTTTGCGGAAAACCTTTTCTTTGGCAAATATACCCACAAAGTGAACAAGCTCATATCATCAAACTTAATTCACTTTTTGACAGGATGTCTGAATATTTACCTGAATATCAAGATGATATAAAGATAATACGTTATTTTAATCTTGAATATAACGGAGTAAGAACAAATCAGCAGCTCCCGTCATTGCTTGAATTTCTTCCGAAATGGGAACAGGTATGTGCTAAGTGGTCATTGCATCTGTTAAAGCTAGGTTCACTTACAGACAACCTTATAAAATTTATAGATGGTATAAACTTAAAAAACTCTTAATTTTCAACATATTTTATTGTTGAATAATCTGTAGAACACATGTGTAATCAAATAACATCTCCCTGTAAAAAAACGCTTGTATCTGCTAAAATGTCGCGTCAGCAGTTCAGCTGTGACAAAATCAGCTGATTTTAGCAGTACACAGTTATCACCTCTTAGAAAAAGGGGTTTGTTTATACTTTAAACAAAATCAACAAAAAGGTTTATCAAATGAAGTTAGCTCAAGAAGTACGTGCCGGCAACGTGATCATGGTCGACGGCAATCCTATGGTTGTTCAGAAGGCTGAATATAGCAAATCTGGTCGTAACGCCGCCGTAGTAAAAATGAAACTGAAGAGCTTGCTCTCCAACGCAGGTACCGAAAAAGTATTCCGTGCCGACGATCGTCTTGAAGATGTTGTTCTCGAGCACAAAGACTGCACCTACTCCTACCTCAATGATCCTTTCTACGTTTTCATGGATGAAGAATTTAACCAGTATGACGTGGATAAAGACAATATGGGTGATGTCCTTAATTACCTTATTGACGGCATGGAAGATGTTTGCCAGGTTACTTTCTATAACGGCAAAGCCATCAGCGTAGAACTTCCCATTAGCATCGTTCGCGAAGTAGAATACACAGAGCCAGCTGTCCGCGGCGATACCTCCGGTAAAGTAACCAAACCTGCAAAATTGGCCGGTACCGGTTATACCATCTCAGTTCCTGACTTTGTCAAAACTGGTGACAAGATCGAAATCGATACTCGTACCAATGAGTTCAAGAAACGTGTATAAACATCAGATCTAAGATTTTAAAAACACGAAAACAAGCCTGACATCCTAATGGTGGTCAGGCTTTTTTACATCTGATGCCCATAAAGAATCATCTCCAGAAATCAATGCCTGCATCTTTGATAAAATTACGCTAAAAAGTTGTGATTAGTCTGTTGAGAGTCATGGGATCAGCTGTCGCGTAATGTTTGAGAAAATATGAAGAATTTTTATACTGTTTAAAAGTTAGCTTTTTTCCACCAAACTCAAACGATATTTTACCGATTCATAACAGAATTAATATGATGTTAATATGTTGTTTTAGTTGTTCTTTTTTGACTTTTCGTCTGTTTTTACATGACTAATAATAAAAATAATAAAGAAATATATTAATAATTAATATTTTTTTATTTATTAATTATTAGCTTCGTATTTTTCAACAAACGTTAACGTTGAGTACAACTGTCACTACTCCATTTTTACATCCTTACTCTATCAACGAAGGAAGTATCTTCTAAAGGCTTACAAGATGAATCCGCTGAGAAATTTTGACGTTATTGTTGTTGGCGCAGGACATGCCGGAATAGAAGCAGCTGCAGCCAGTGCCAGATTGAAATGCAAAACCTTGCTTTTAACACACAATCTTGAAACAGTTGGAGAAATGTCCTGCAATCCGGCTTTCGGAGGTATAGGCAAAGGACATTTATTAAAAGAAGTAGATGCAATGGGGGGTGTTTGTCCTGGAGCCATCGATCAGGCAGGTATTCAATTTCGTTCTTTAAATTCTTCAAAAGGGCCTGCAGTAAGAGCTACAAGAGCACAGACGGATCGCCATCTTTATAAACAAGTAATAAGACAAACTTTGGCCTCTTATCCTAATCTTACTGTTTTTCAGCAACCTTGCACAGCAGTGATCTTTAAGGATGGAACTGTTTGTGGAGTTAAAACAGCTGGCGGAGTAGATTTCTTTGCAAAAGCTGTGATCATTTGTGCCGGCACTTTTTTAAACGGTCTTATTCATATAGGCTTGGATCATTACAGCGGAGGACGAGCCGGAGATCCTGCTTCTGTCGCTTTGGCTGAAAACTTAAAGGAATTGGGACTTAAGGTAGGAAGACTTAAAACAGGTACCCCTGCTAGAATCTATGCCGACAGCATTGACTTTTCCAAAATGCAAAAACAGGAACCAGAAAATCCGCAACCTGTTTTTTCATTTATGCATTCTCAGGATATACATCCTAAACAGGTACCTTGTTTTATTACCAGGACAAACGAGAAAACTCATGAAATTATTCGCGGAGGATTGGATCGCTCTCCTCTGTATTCAGGAGTGATCCACAGTGTCGGTCCTCGTTATTGCCCGTCTATTGAAGATAAAATAGTAAGATATCCTGACAGAACTTCACATCAAATTTTTATTGAACCGGAAGGATTGACTTCTCCTTTAGTGTATCCAAACGGTATCTCAACATCTCTTCCGTTTGATGTACAGGAAGCATTCATACATTCCATCGAAGGGTTAGAAAATGCTGTAATAGCAAGACCTGGATATGCTATTGAATACGATTTTTATGATCCAAGAGAATTATCTGTCTCGATGCAGTCAAAAATTATCCCTGGTTTATTTCTTGCCGGACAGATTAACGGAACAACCGGATATGAAGAGGCTGCCGCTCAAGGTCTTTTGGCCGGTATCAATGCCGGACTTTTTGTTAAGGGATTGAAGCCGTGGTTCCCTGGACGGGAACAGGCATATGTCGGCGTACTGATGGATGATCTTTGTACTCTCGGTACAAAAGAACCTTACCGTATGTTTACTTCAAGGGCTGAACATCGCTTGATCCTAAGAGAAGATAATGCTGATGAAAGATTGACTCCTAAGGCCAGGGAATTGGGGGTTATTTCCGATGAACGCTGGATAAGATTTGAGAAGAAAGAAAAAGAAATAGAGCAAGAAAGAAATCGTCTTAGATCTTACCTTGTGAAGCCTTCAACAGAACAGGGAAAAAGTATAAGCAAGATTTTGAATAATCCTATGTCACAGGAACAGAGTCTTGAGGAATTGTTAAGAAGACCGGAAGTAAGGTATGAAACCTTAATTAGAGCATCAGGTCTTGAGCCTTTGGTTACAGAACCGCAGGCTGCAGAACAGGTTGAAATTCAAGTTAAGTATCAAGGATATTTAAAGCGTGAGTTGGATGATATTAAGAAAAATCGTAGCAATGAAAATACATTGTTACCATTAAATTTCGATTATTCGTCTATTCCTGCTTTGTCAAAAGAAGTTGCACAAAAACTTAATCAATTTAAGCCTGAGACCATAGGTATGGCATCAAGGATCTCAGGAGTTACCCCTGCGGCAATTTCTATTTTACTAGTACATCTTAAGAAATTAGGTTTATTGGGACAGAGATGAAAACAAAAAATATAGACCAAGTTTTTTCTTCAGAGGCTATCAGTGAAAAAATCCGTCTTTTATGGGGACAATCTTCATGTAACGTTGCATTAAGTGATTCGAAAGTAGAGCAAATGACCAAGTTGGTAGGGTTGCTACATCAATGGAATAAAGCTTTAAACCTTACTGCCATCAGAGATCCTGAAGAAATGGTCGTATTGCATATAATCGACTCGATAAGTATAGAACCTTATATATGTGGACATAACATTGCTGATGTAGGAACTGGCCCTGGATTTCCTGGTTTGGTGTTGGCAATTTTACATCCAGAGATTAGATTTACTTTGATAGATTCAGTAGCCAAAAAAATCTCTTTTGTAAAAAATGCTGTAGCTGTATTAAAACTAGGTAATGTGATACCGGAAAATTGCCGTTGTGAAGAATTGAAACCAAAAGAACAATTTGACTGTATAGTTAGTCGTGCTTTTGCGCCTTTGGATAAGATTGTAAATTGGTGCCGAGAATTGCTGGTATCTGATGGTAAATTTGTTGCTATGAAAGCAAAACTTTCGGAAGAAGAACTCGGTAACGTTCCAGAAGATGTTGTTATAGACAGAATTGAAAAATTAAACGTACCGGGACTGAATGCCACAAGACAAGCGGTAGTAATGTCTTTACGCAAACAATAAACAGGAATAAAAAAAATGGTAAAAACTATAGCTATCGCCAATCAGAAAGGAGGAGTCGGAAAGACTACTACCTGTGTAAATTTGGCCGCATCTTTAGCTGCATTAAAGAAACGTGTATTGGTAGTAGATTGTGATCCTCAGGGAAATGCTACCATGGCTTCAGGTGTCAATAAGTTTGAGTTGAGAAAAACTGTATGCCAGGTTCTGATAGATGATCTCGATGCAGAAGAAGTCTTGATTAAAGAGAATACAGGATCATTTCATCTGCTTCCTGCCAATGAAGATTTGACTGCAGCTGAGGTAAAGCTACTTGATTATTACGGACGTGAATATCGTCTTAAAAATGCATTAAAACCTATCAAGGATAATTACGATTTTATTTTTATCGATTGTCCGCCGTCTTTAAATCTTTTGACTGTCAATGCCATGTGCGCTGCAGACTCGATTATCGTACCGTTACAATGTGAGTATTTTGCGTTGGAAGGCCTCACTCTGCTAATTGATACCGTGGATCAATTAGCGCATGCGGTTAATCCTGAATTAAAGATCGAAGGAATTTTGAGAACGATGTTTGACAACCGTAATCGCTTGTCATCGGATGTGTCAGACGAGTTAAAAAATAATTTTGGAAGTTTGGTTTACGAAACCATTATTCCAAGAAATGTAAGACTGGCGGAGGCTCCGAGTTATGGAAAACCTGCTATGTATTACGATAAATCGTCAAGTGGCACTAAGGCTTATATGGCATTGGCTGCAGAAGTAATCGAAAGAAACGGTGATTCAGCTAAGGTAAAAACCGTCAAGAAATAGCAGATAATTTGTACATGACTGTCTGGGTGAGTTACCGTTTTCTTTTGAAGATAATATACGAGCAAGGAGCTTACAATGCCTTTAGGTCGAGGGTTAGGATCGCTTTTGAGTGAAAGCAGAAAAGCCAAAGAACTTAAACAGGAACAGTATCAAACCGAAAAATCAGAGGATGGTGAGAATTTATCTGATGTTAATGCGGTAACGGAATTAAGTATTGAGCTGTTAAAGGCTTCTGCTTATCAGCCTCGCCGTAAATTTGATGATCCCGGTATTGCTGAGTTGGCTAATTCCATACGTGAACACGGTGTTCTTGAACCGTTGATCGTAAAAAAAACCAGTGACGGCTCTGGACAATATGAAATTATTTGCGGAGAGCGTCGCTTTCGTGCCTGCAAAGAAGCAGGATTAAAAAAAATTCCCTGTTTTGTCCGTGATTTGGCGAAAAATGATGCTTATGCTATTGCCCTGGTCGAAAATATCCAGCGTGAAGATTTGAATCCTTTGGAACAGGCTTCTGCATTGGAACAAATGCTGAATGAATGTGGCATGAGTCAGCAAGATCTTGCTAAAACACTGGGAAAGTCCCGATCTTCTGTAACCAACATTTTACGAATAAACAAATTAGAACCAGCTGTAAAAGAGATGGTGGGAGCCGGACAATTAGATTTTGGACACGCAAAAGTTTTACTGGGGCTTGAAGGCAATCTGCAGTTAAAGGCAGCAGAAGTTGTTGTAAAAAAACAGCTGACAGTACGACAGACGGAAGATTTCGTAAATGATATCAAGGAAAAAAGCAACGATGACCGAGAGCCGTCCAAAGAAGAGTCTACAAAACCGCAGAGTATCTGCGAGTTTGAAGGGGTTTTATCTGAGTTTTTTTCAGGTTTAAAAATCAAACTTGGCGGTAATGAAAATAAAGGAAAAATTACGATAGCGTATTCATCTGCTGAAGAATTTTCTAGGTTGAAGCGATTACTTGAGAAAAAGTGAGTTTGTTTGGTTAAAAATCACCAAAATGGTGCAAAAATTTAAGAAAAACTTCGATAATATTTTGCAATTAGACAATAAAAGATGTTAAAAGCCTTTCGACCATATTTATTTATCTATGTTGCATTGTTGGGATTAACCTTTGTTTATGCGTTTTTTTTTAAAAGTAGGTTACTCCTCTCACTTTCTGCATCTTTGTCTGCCATTTTTATTTTTTCTGTATCTAGTTTTATAGGATGGTATTGTGCTCACAGACGCGATAATAAAAAAAATACTGTTAATACAGTAATTTATGACGCTGTTTACGGACTTATTCTGAAGTACATGGTTCTTGTATTATTACTTGTGTTTTATTTTAAATTTATAAAAATAGAAGAAGTTTTATTTATACTTGAATTTATTTTGTTAATTATTATAAAAAATATACTTATTTTTGTGCTTTATTTAAAAAGTCATAGCTAACTGATTTTGACAATAAAATTTAATTGTCGTAATTTCATCTGAAAATTTAACAAACGTAGGATGCGTCAGAATACGGATTTTCCGCATCTGTATTCGTATCCGTCGTCAACCAGGCTTTTGAAAGCCTATAAGGTGCCGAGTTTATGTCAGAGAGTAATTCTCAAGAGTATATTTCGCATCATCTGCACTTTCTTCAAGTTGATCTACGCGATCTTTCGGTTGTAGATAGTGTTAAACCGAACGATCAGCAGGCTTATCAGGCTTGTTTGGTCAATTCTGATGCGTCGAATTGTATAAAGACTGTATCAACACAAAAGTGTTACTTGTCAGATTTGGGACAAGGAACCTGCGTTGGTGTGTTACCAGAAGCCAAAAGCTCAAATATTTTTAACCCGTATACGGTGAATCTTGATTCTTTGGGGATAACCGTAGTATTGGGAATTTTGTTTTTGGTATTGTTCCGTTATGCATCCAAACGTACCAAGAGCGGTGTACCCGGTAAATTCCAATGTTTTATCGAAATGATCTTTTGTATGGTCAGAGACATGGTTTCCGGAATTTTTAAACGTAAGAGCAAGTTGATAGCCCCGTTATCACTTACTGTATTCGCTTGGATTTTCCTGATGAATCTTATGGATCTCCTTCCAATAGATCTGTTGCCTGAGACAGCCAAGGAGATAGGTATACCTTTCTTAAGAGTTGTACCATCTGCTGATGTGAACATTACGTTGTCTATGGCTGTAGCAGTTTTCTGCCTTATTTTCGTATTTTCATTTAGAAATATCGGTGTAAAGGGATTCTTGAAGAGCATCACGCTGCATCCTTTCAATCACTGGGCCTTTATACCAGTTAACTTCATTCTTGAAGGTGTTTCCCTGTTATCCAAACCTATTTCTTTGGGACTTCGACTTTTCGGCAATATGTATGCCGGAGAAATGATTTTTATACTTATTGCGCTTCTGCCTTTGTGGTGGATTCAATGGGTATTGAATGTGCCTTGGGCTTTGTTCCACATTCTGATTGTGACATTGCAGGCATTTATTTTCATGGTTCTGACCATTGTTTATCTGTCAATGGCCAGTGAAGATGAAGAGTAGTTCATTGTTTTACAAGGAGATATAAAATGGACGCAACCATGCTTTACCTCGCTGCAGGCCTGATGATGGGATTAGCCGCTATCGGCGGTGCCATCGGCATCGGTCTTTTGGGCGGTAAATTTATCGAAGGTGCGGCAAGACAGCCTGATTTGCTCTCTTTACTTCGCACCCAGTTCTTTATTGTTATGGGCTTGGTTGACGCAATTCCTATGATCGCTGTCGGTCTTGGTATGTACGTGATGTTTGCCGTAGCCTGAAACCTGACGTCTTTAAAGAATAAGCGGAGCGTTTCACTTTGGAAATCAATGCCACTTTTTTAGGACAGGCAGTTGCGTTCCTGATCTTTGCGGTTATATGTATGAAATATGTGTGGCCGCCTTTGATCAATGCTATAGAGAAAAGGCAGAAGGAAATTGCTGACGGTCTTTCTAATGCTGAAAAAGCAAAAAAGAACTTAGAGTTGGCCAATAACGGAGTCAAGGAAGCTTTGCAGGAAGCAAAAGCTCAGGCTCAGAAAATTGTTGATGAAGCTCAAAAACAGCGTGCCGAGATTATCGACAAAGCTGCGACTGAGGCTCTTGAAGAAAAAGCGAAAATTCTTCAACAAGCTCAAAACGAGATTGAGGCAGAACGCAATAAGGCGCAGGAAGAGCTTAGAGCTCAGATTGCTGCGTTGGCTGTTGCCGGAGCTGCGAAAATCTTGGGTGAGAAGGCTGATTTGCATACCGATAAAACTGCTCTTGAGCAGATTGAAAAATCTATTTAAGGAAGGAATGAGCAGTAATGGCTGAGAATTTGACTGTTGCCAGACCTTATGCGGAGGCTGTATTCGGTTTAGCATCAGAAGAAAAATCCTTCGACAAATGGCAGACGGTGCTTTGCGCTATGTCTGAAGCTGTCAAAGATCCTTTCTATTTGGGGTTTTTGAAGAATTCATCGAGTCCTGACGATGCATCCAAGTGTTTTGTGAAATTGCTTACTGGGATTATTGATACCGCAGCAGAAAATTTCATTAAATTGTTGGCTGCCAACGGAAGGTTGGAGGTTTTACCGGAAATCTACGACGAGTTCTGCAGACTCAAGGCCAAACACGACAAAGTGTTGACTGTGCATCTAACCTCAGCCCGTCGTTATGCCGATGCCGATCTCGAAGTTCTGAAGAAAAAGCTTTCTGAAAAATATGACTGCTCGATTGATTTGGAGCAACATCTTGATCCGACTCTGATTGGAGGAGCTGTGCTCAAGATTGGTGACAAAGTCATCGATGCTAGTATAAAGACAAGTTTGGTAAACCTGTCTTCAACCCTCAGATAATCAAGGGGATGAATAATGCAACTGAATTCAACTGAAATTGCTGATCTGATTAAAGAAAGGATCAAGCAATTCAAAGTTGTGACTGAGGCCAAGGATGAAGGTGTTATCGTTTCTTTAAACGACGGTATTGCCAGAATTCATGGTTTAGCCAATGTGATGCAGGGCGAAATGCTCGATTTTGGCAATGATCTTTATGGTCTTGCATTAAATCTGGAGCGCGACTCTGTAGGTGCCATTGTGCTCGGACCTTATACTTCGTTATCAGAAGGCATGAAGGTTCATAGTACGGGTAGAATTTTAAACGTACCTGTTGGCAAGGCTTTGCTAGGCCGTGTGGTAAATGCTTTGGGGGAACCGATCGACGGAAAGGGACCTATTGCATCAGACGGATTTTACCCTGTCGAAAAAATTGCTCCTGGTGTTATTGCCAGACAAGGCGTAAATCAGCCTATTCAAACTGGTTACAAAGCAGTTGATTCGATGATCCCCATTGGTCGCGGTCAGCGTGAACTTATCATTGGTGATCGCCAAACAGGCAAAACAGCTTTGGCTATAGATACCATCATCAATCAAAAGAAATACGGTGTACGTTGTATCTATGTAGCCATAGGTCAGAAAGCATCAACTATTGCCGGTGTAGTGAGAAAACTTGCCGATATGGGCGCATTGGATAACACCATCGTGGTAGTAGCATCGGCTTCTGATACAGCTGCATTGCAATATATTGCTCCTTATTCAGGATGTGCTATGGGGGAATACTTCATGGACCAAGGGGAAGATGCCTTGATTGTCTATGATGATTTGTCCAAGCATGCAGTGGCTTACCGTCAGATTTCCCTGTTACTGCGCCGTCCTCCTGGGCGTGAAGCTTTCCCTGGTGACGTTTTCTATTTGCATTCAAGACTGCTTGAGAGAGCTTCTCGAGTAAATGCCGAGTATTTAGAGAAAAAATCAGGCGGCAAGGTTGTCGGAAAGACTGGTTCTTTGACTGCTCTTCCTATCATTGAAACTCAGGCTGGTGACGTGTCGGCATTTATTCCGACCAATGTTATTTCCATTACCGACGGTCAGATTTTCCTGACTACCAGTTTGTTTAACTCCGGTGTAAGACCGGCTGTTGATCCTGGTATCTCGGTTTCCCGTGTTGGTGGATCTGCTCAGACTAAGGTAATTAAGAAATTGTCAGGCGGAATTCGTACTGCATTGGCTCAGTACCGTGAATTGGCTGCATTTGCTCAGTTCTCATCAGATCTTGATGAAAGCACCAGAAAACAGTTGAATCACGGTCAGAAAGTGACCGAGCTTATGAAGCAAAATCAGTATGCCCCTTTGTCTGTTGCAGAACAGGCTTTGGTTATTTTTGCTGCTGAGCGCGGATTCCTTGAGGATGTTGAGCTCAAGAAGATTGCCTCGTTCGAGTCTGGACTTTTAAGTTTTGCTCACAGCAAGTATGAGAACGTTCTTAAGGGTATAGACGAGAAGCCCGATTATAACGATGAGATCGTCAAGACCTTGACCGATATTGTGTCAGAGTTTAAGTCGACTCAGGCTTATTAGGAGCTTACATGGCCGGAGCAAAGGAAATACGCACTAAGATCGCAAGTGTGCAAAACACACAAAAGATCACCAGTGCTATGCAGATGGTAGCTGCTTCCAAGATGCGCAGAGCTCAGGATAAGATGAGCCAAAGCCGGCCTTATTCGGCAGGTTTATTGCGCATTATCGGACATATTGCGGCCAGTCACAGCGAATTCCGTCATCCATATATGGTTGAAAGACCTGTTAAGAATGTCGGTTTTGTGATTGTTTCTACCGATCGCGGGTTGTGCGGCGGTCTTAATATCAATCTGTTTCGTCAGATCATCCACAAGATAGATGAATTCAGACAGAAAAATATCGGTGTTAAGGTAGTATTGCTCGGATCGAAAGCCGGAAGTTTTTTCGTTAAAAGCGGTGTAGAAGTTGTGGCTTCACACAGCGGCTTTGGTGATAATCCTTCTCCTGAAAAGCTTGTCGGTGCCATCAAGGTAATGACGGATGCTTTTTTGAAGCAAGAAATTGATGCCGTTTATTTGGCATTCAATCGCTTTAAAAACACCATGGTACAGGTACCGAGCTTGCCGCAATTGCTTCCCTTAAAGAAGACTGATGATGACAAAGTTGCTTCACATCATTGGGATTATCTGTACGAGCCGGATCCTGAGTCCATTTTGGATGTGGTGTTGGATCGCTATATTCAGCAGATGGTGTATCAGGCTGTACTAGAAAACCTTGCGTCTGAACAGTCAGCCCGCATGGTAGCCATGAAAGCGGCAACAGACAACGCTGAAACACTAGTGAGTGATTTGCAACTTGAGTACAACAAGGCTCGCCAGTCAAGCATTACGATGGAGTTGAACGACATCGTATCCGGTGCAGCTGCGGTCTAAAGTTAATTGAGGAAAAAAAAATGGCAGAAACTGCTAATCGCGCTGGAAAGAAAGGTACGGTAGTACAGATCATCGGCGCCGTGGTGGATGTTGAGTTTAAGGAAGAGGAAATCCCTGAACTCTTCGATGCCTTGAAAATAGCTGCTGAAGGAGACAGAGCAGAAATTGTTCTTGAAGTTCAGCAACAAATAGGCGGCGGTGTTGTACGTTGCATTGCCATGGGATCTTCTGACGGTCTAAGCCGCGGTCTCATTGCGGTGAATACCGGTGACAGCATCAAGGTTCCTGTTGGTCGTGAGACGCTTGGTCGTATCATGAACGTACTGGGACAGCCTGTTGATGAAAGAGGTCCTATTAACGAAAAGGAAGATTGGTCTATCCATCGTGCAGCTCCTTCGTACGCTGAACAGTCTTCTACTACAGAGATCCTTGAAACCGGAATTAAGGTTATGGATCTTATTTGTCCTTTTGCCAAGGGCGGTAAAGTCGGCCTGTTCGGCGGTGCCGGTGTCGGTAAGACCGTAACCATGATGGAGCTTATCAATAACATTGCTACTGCTCACTCAGGTTTGTCCGTATTCACCGGTGTTGGTGAAAGAACTCGTGAGGGCAATGACTTTTATCATGAGATGGAAGCAGCTAAGGTGCTTGATAAAGTATCCATGGTTTACGGTCAGATGAATGAACCTCCGGGGAACCGCTTGCGTGTTGCTCTTACCGGTTTAACCGTAGCTGAAAAATTCCGTGATGAAGGTATGGATGTGCTGTTATTTATTGATAACATCTATCGTTATACGCTTGCCGGAACTGAAGTATCAGCTCTGCTTGGACGTATGCCTTCAGCTGTTGGTTATCAGCCTACTCTGGCAGAAGAAATGGGAAGCCTTCAGGAGCGTATCACTTCAACGAAGAAAGGTTCAATTACTTCCGTACAGGCTGTTTATGTCCCTGCCGACGATTTAACTGATCCTAGCCCTGCAACCACTTTTGCCCACTTGGATGCAACTATCGTCTTGTCACGTCAGATTGCAGCATTAGGTATTTATCCTGCTGTTGATCCTCTTGCCTCCACATCGCGTCAGTTAGATCCTTTCGTGGTCGGAAAAGAACATTATGAAGTTGCCCGCGGAGTCCAGACTGTATTGCAACGTTATCAGGAACTGAAGGATATTATCGCAATTCTTGGTATGGACGAATTATCTGAAGAAGATAAGCTTACAGTAGCCCGTGCTCGTAAGATTCAGCGTTTCTTATCTCAGCCGTTCTCTGTTGCAGAAGTATTTACTGGATCTCCTGGTAAATACGTTTCTCTTAAGGATACCATCAGGGGCTTTAAGGGAATTATCAACGGCGATTACGATAATCTGCCGGAGCAGGCTTTCTATATGGTTGGTACCATTGAGGAAGCTGTTGAAAAGGCCAAGAACCTGTAAGAGTACGGAGGCTGCATATGGACACATTTGCATTCACTTTGGAAGTTGTAAGTGCCGAAGGCAGCCTGTATTCTGGCAAGGTTAAATCAGTGCGAGTAACCGGCAGTGAAGGTGAATTGGGGATACGCTTTGGTCATACCCCTTTATTAACCACAATAAAAACCGGTTTAGTTACGCTTGTTGATGAGAATGACAAGGAAGATCAGATCTACTTGGCAGGTGGTGTTCTTGAGATTCAGCCTGAGGTAACTACCATTCTTGCAGATACAGCGTTAAGAGCTGATGATATCGATGAGGCTAAAGCCAAAGAAGCTATGAATGCAGCGAAAGAAGCTATTAACAAGCATTCTAGCGGAGATGTTGATTACAATACTGCACTTGCACGTCTTGCTGATGCTATGGCAAGACTTAAGGTAGTAGAAATCGCCAGAAACAGACGTTGAGATTGATAGTGTAAACTTACACTATCACGATATGTTTGAAACCGGGTATTAAAAATATCCGGTTTTATTCTTTTGAGATGGGCTTGTTTTCAAGTGAAGGTGTGTTGTCATTAATTCCTTGACTTACCAGAAAACTTTTAAGTTTTTTCATTCCTGCAAGTTCAATCTGACGTACTCTCTCCACGGAAATATGCAATTGAGCTGCCAATTCCTGTAACGTATTTTTATTCTCATCCAGCCAACGTTTTTGAATAACTGTTCTGGTACGCTCATCAAGCTGTTGCATTGCCATTCCCAGTTTTTCCAATTCAAAGGACTGGTAATTACGATCTTCAAAACTCTTGGCAAAATTAGAACTTTCATCTTCCAGGTAAGCTGCAGGCGCAAATGAATCTTTGTCAGAAGAATCATCAGAATCTGCGTCAAAAGCTACATCCTGTCCAGAAAGTCTTGTTTCCATTTCAGCAACATCTTTTGGGCTTACTTCAAGATCGTTGGCTACTTGATCGCGTTCTTTTGTTGTAAACCATCCGAGATGTTTTTTGTTTTGTCTTAATTTAAAGAAAAGTTTACGTTGGGCTTTGGTTGTTGCTACCTTGACCATACGCCAATTCTTTATAACGTAGTCATGGATTTCTGCCTTAATCCAATGTACGGCAAAAGCAGCTAGTCTTCCACCTACATCTGGATCAAAGTGCTTTACGGCTTTCATGAGACCTATATTACCTTCCTGGATTAGATCTGCGATAGGAAGTCCGTAACCTGAATACCCTCTGGCTACACTGACAACTAGTCTTAAATGAGAAAGCACCAGTTTTCGCGCTGCTTCTATATCTCCGTAATCTTTAAGTCTTCTGGCAAGAGAGCGTTCGTCTTCTTCTTCTAGCATTGGGATTTTATTGATCCCGCTTATATAGGAATTAAGATCTCCTACCGGTAACAACATCATTTGTTGCTGTGATGACTGATTCTGATCGTCAGCTGAAGTTGCATTTTTTGTCATGTGTTTTGTGTGAGATCTCAGAAATGATTAGCCAAGTAAGGCGTCTACAAAAGATTCAACATCAAATTCACGCAGATCCTCGGTTTTTTCTCCTATGCCGATAAAACGTAAGGGAATGCCAAAGAGATCAGCTAGAGCAAATACCACACCTCCCTTGGCCGTACCGTCAAGTTTTGTAATTGTGATACCGGTGACCTTGACTGCTTCATTAAAAAGTTTTGTTTGAGATACAGCATTTTGACCGGTTGTTGCATCAAGCACAAGCATTACTTCGTCAGGAACACGCGTATCATGTTTTTTCATGACTCTGACGATCTTTTTGAGTTCTTCCATTAGATTGTCTTTATTTTGTAATCTTCCTGCCGTGTCGCAGATTAGAACGTCACATTTTCTGGCTTTGGCTGCAGTTAAGGCATCGAAAATTACTGAAGCACTGTCAGAGCCGGTTGGCTGAGAGATTACGGGAACACCTGTACGTTCTCCCCATTTGTTCAGTTGTTCTACGGCGGCTGCTCTGAAAGTATCACCGGCAGCCAACATGACTTTTTTCCCTTGTGACATGAACTTAAGGGCTAATTTCCCAATTGTTGTAGTCTTCCCCGCTCCGTTGACTCCTACCATCAGGATTACATATGGGCTGTCTTTGTGCATTTCTGTATTAAGAGGTTGAGCACAAGGTTGTAATAATTCACAAAGTATTTGTTTTAGATTATTTTTGAGAGCACCTGCGTCATGCAAGTCTCTCAATTTAGAAGTTTCACGCAATTTAGTGATCACTTTTTCGGTAGTATCAACACCTAGATCAGCAGTAAGCAGAGCTGTTTCAAGATCTTCGTACAGATCTTCACTAATCTGTTTTCCTTTGATCATGGCTTCAAGACCATAGGCCAGATTCTCTCGTGTTCTTTTCAGTCTTTCGAAAAAGGATATTTTGTTTTTTTGTACATTTTCAGTTTGATGATCTGTGTTTACATCAAGTGTTTGAATTGCGTTTTCTTCTCTGTTGTCAGATACAGATGATTTGGACAATTCCTCAGCTTGATTTTCGTTGTTTGAATCCGTGCAAGTAGTATTTATTTGGCTATTCTGTATATCGGATTGTTGATTTGAGAGGAGCTGATCTTTTGTATTGGCATCAGTAGATATAGTTGAGGATTTTTTTTTGAAAAAATTGAAAAAACCTTTGCTCATGAGTGGCCTGCAAAAAATTAGTAAAAAGGCTTATGCTTGATGTCGTAAGTTTAGCGATAAACATTGTACTCGTTTTGTCTCTATGGATGATTTGCAAAACGGGTAACTGCTTTTTTAAATCACTATTGTAGTGTTACTGGTGAACAAATTTTGTGGAATGAAAATGAATATGCACACCAATGAACATAAGGTAAGGATTATAGGCGGTAAATTCAAGGGAATGACGCTGATTGTTGGAGATGCTGAAGGACTGAGACCAACTCCCGACAGGATAAGAGAAACGGTTTTTTCTTGGTTGGAAGGAAAATGTCAAAACTTGAGAGTTTTGGATCTGTTTGCTGGAAGCGGAGCATTGGGAATTGAATCTTTTTCTCGAGGAGCTTCCGAAGTGGTTCTTGTTGAATTAGACGGCTCTAACGCTCAGTTATTGTCGTCAGAAATAAGTAAATTTGGGAAAAATATAAAAGTCGTTCATCAAGATGCAATGAATTATTTAAAGCAGGCATCAGGAAAATTTGATTTAGTATTTTTAGATCCGCCTTACAGAAGTGATCTTTTGAAGGATTGTCTAAATATGCTAAAAGATAGGAACCTAATTGATGAAAAATCTTTAATTTATGTAGAAATGAATGCCGGACGTTCGCTTTTTGTGACTGACTATGAAGTTATACGTGAAGAGTGTTCTGGACAGGTCAAGTACGCTTTGTGGAAAAAGAGCGCTTCTTTGTTTTGAGCAGTTGCCATCATAAAATGCCGAAATAATAAAAAGTCCGTCAAAAGACGGACTTTTTTAAGAAATTAATCGTTATATGTAGCGATTAAATTACTGAGGTTTGTAACCGTTGAAGTTGTACTCAACCTTCATGGTCTCAGGAGATAAGGCTGCATTCATACCCTCAACACACTTTGAAGCGTCGAAGGAAGCTGAAAGCAACGGTAAAGGATTGATAAGACCTCTGTCCAAAGCACTGACAACGGCACCGAACTCGTCATAGAAACGGAATACTGAATGCCACTTGATGCCCTTGACAGCGAAAGGTCCGAAGTCTTTAGGTTCGTGACCTGCACCGTACATACCGACCTGAGAAACGATGGCAGTAGGACGGACCAACTTCATGAGTTGTGCACAGGCAAAGCCGTTGCCAGTAGCTTCAATACCTAAATCAAAGCTGCCCTTGTGTTCACACCATTTTTCAATCTGTTCAGGATCTTCCTTTGAGTTGCAGGTAAAGTCAGCACCCATTTGTTTTGCAACTTTTAAGGTTTCACCACGGATGTCAACTACAGTGACGGTATTAGCACCGAGAGTCTTGGCTGCGGCAACGCATAAGCAACCAATCGGGCCAGCACCCATAACCACAACATCTTTACCAATGATATTGCCCAAAGCATTAACACCGCTGTAGGCAATGCCCAAAGGCTCTGCAAAAGCACCTACTTCAGGTTTTAAGGTGTGGACTACACCACACTGCTCTTCATGAACGGTAACATAGTCAGCAAATAGACCAGTTGTGTGAGGGAACAAGGCGGCAGAACCTAAGTGCTGTACGTGCTCGCAGTAGGTGTACATTTTGTTCTTGCAGTAGTAGCACTTGAAGCAGGGACGAGCAGGACGCATTACAACCATGTCGCCTTTTTTGACTTTGGTTACTTCGCTACCTACTTCTTCGACAATACCGCAACCTTCATGGCCGATCACCAAAGGTTCTCTCACCACGATAGCAGTGCCGTTACCGCCCTGTGTATAGTAATGTTGATCTGAACCACAGATACCACCGGTCAACATTTTAACGATAACTTCTTTCGGATCTTTGATGGTTGCATCAGGTACATCTTCGTAACGGAGATCCATCTTTTTGTGTAAGACGATAGCTTTCATGGTTAACTTTTCCTATGTAATTTAGCTGAGCCTAATGTCGGCGTGCTTATCCCTTCCTTTAATTCGGTAGGGATCATCCTAAGCAAATGTTTATGCGTAACTTAGACCCACAAACATAAGCTAAATAAAATCTATTGAGCATTTTAGCCTACGGAAATTTGCAATGGCTTGAATGTCAGCATTAAATGATGAACTATGTAAAAAACTGTTAATAAGGTCAAATTAATGAAATTATCTCTTGTATTGTTCTTGTATTTTAGAGAGGCTATTTCACATACATCTATCGAAAAAATATTAATGATAATCCGGCCAGAGAATTAGCTTAGCTGGATAATTTTTTTGCAGCAAGAGAACGGTGCCTTACATGAGCAGTTATACCACGTGAGGTAAATCGGTCAGCCAAAGTTTGTGCTATGAACACGCTACGATGAAAACCTCCCGTGCAACCAATGGCTACGGTAAGATAGCTGCGATTACTTCTTTCTATTTTTTCAAGACAATTGCTAAGCAGGTTATCGATTTCATCTATGTATGCTTTTACCTCAGGATAAGTTGAGAAAAAATCAATAATAGGTCGATCAAGTCCTGTATAAGAGCGCAGTTCCTTTTTCCAAAAAGGGTTAGGAAGAAATCTTGAGTCAAATACGAAGTCAGCGTCTTTTGCTATACCGTCTTTGAATCCGAAGGATTCAAAGATCATTACCAATCTGCGTTCAGGTCTGCCTTGAACTAATGTAGTTATTTGGTTTGCCAGATCGTGAACAGATAATTCCGAAGTATCAATGCGAAGATCTGCTACTGATGAAATGCGCATAAGCATTTCTGATTCTTTGGAAATAGCTTCATCAAGTGACATGGATTTAAGCGATAAAGGGTGCAACCTTCTGGTATTGGCATAACGTTTTACCAGAACTTGATCGTCGGCATCCAAATATATGATGGTACTGCGTATGTCAGGATCATGTCTTGCCTGAACATATGTTTCGCTGATCATGGCCTGATCGCGATCTCCGCTGTAGAGAATTGTTCGAATGTCTATGGAAACGGCTATTTTAGGATAGTGTTCTTTGGCAAGCTTTATCAAATTGCCTAGAAAAGCAGCAGGTAAATTATCAATACAGTAAAAACCGAGATCTTCTAATACCTTAAGAGCTAAAGACTTTCCTGATCCTGAGCGTCCAGAAATTACAAAAAGTTGGACAAGATGATCTTTCATATTTTCTATATCGTAATTATCGTTTATACCGTGGTCTTGTTGGTCAAAGCAGCGTCTATCTGCTTTAGAAGAATTGTAATTTTGCTTTTTTCATTGCGAGCTAGTCGCAGAGAATTCAAAAGATCTTGGTTAGAAAAAGTGTCTGTCAGATTTTGTAGCAGTTTTTCCACATCCGAGTAATCGTCATTTGGGGAAATAAACAGAGTATATGCTATGTCAATACTTTGTGGATCAGCATCGATTGAATTGAATTGAACTGGTGCGTCTAAAATGCTGAGTACTGCCAGAGTGTTATCTATTTCAGGGATAACCGCATGCGGCATTGCAATTCCGTTGAAAAATACCGTAGTTCCGTATTGTTCTCGTAAAATCAGAGCTTTTATGAGTTTTGTCGGGGCCGTTTTCAGCAATGTTGCAGCGTTTTCAGAAATTTCCTCAAAAAGACGTTTCTTACTGTAACAAAATAATGAGGAAAGTATGAGTGTGTTGGGAAGCAATTTTGTTGGATCAAAACATAAATACCCCGCTTGCAAGCGGGGTTATATTGATTTTACGGATTACAAAGCCAAACTCAGTCTTTTAGCTTCTCTTTATATTTAACCAATTGGCGGTCAACTTTGTCTATAAGACCATCAATGGCCGCATACATGGTTTCTGCTTCGGCTTCGGTGTGAAGACTGTCACCGGTAACCGCTACGTCGGCCTTGGCAATATGTGTAAGATTATCCACAGTGAGGGTTACGTTAATCGAATTGATCAACTCGGCCTTGCGCTCAAGTTTTTTGAATTTATCATTCACATAGTCCTTGAGTGCGTCCGTAAGTTTGATGCCCACGCCCTGAATTTTTACTTGCATATAACTTCCTTAATTCAGTATTAACTGAATAGCAGATTTGCATTAACAATTAATGCATCCACAAGTAAATAATAGGTTAATTTTTCAATAAAAGACAATGTGTTGATCAAATTTTTTAGTTTATTTGTTAAAAATTTGATCAAACGCAAAAAAGATATTCAAACCAAACGTTTACGTTGGGAAGAAGAGGCAATTCCCAGAGATTCGCGGTATTTGGCTACTGTCCTTCTGGCAACGATAATACCTTCATCGGCTAACAAAGTAGACAGCCGACTGTCTGAAAGCGGTTTTCTCGCGTTTTCTTTTGCTATTAACTCTTTGATGCGAGCTCTTATGGCTTTCGATGATGCCGTTCCGCCGTTATCGGTGCTGACACTTGATGAGAAGAAATATTTAAGTTCAAATGTTCCTTTGGGAGTTTGTATATATTTTTCTGTCGTAATGCGTGATACGGTGGATTCATGCATTTCAATTTCAGACGCAATGTCATTTAACACCATAGGGTGTAAAGATCCTTCTCCGTATTCCATGAAATCCTGCTGTTTTTCTACAATAACGGAAGCAACCTTCATCAAGGTTTCGTTGCGTTTTGACAGGCTTTGCATAAACCAGTTTGCTTCCTGGAGATTGTTTTTAAAAAATTTACGATCTTGTTCTGTTTGGGCTTGCGATGCTAGTTGACGGTAGTGTTCATTGATCTTGATTTTGGGAATACTGCTTGAGTTTAATGTAGCAAAATATCTTCCGTCATCTCTTTTTATAACTATGACGTCAGGGATTATGAAATCTGATTTTTCTTTTACTGCGCCGCGTCCTGGTCTCGGATTTAGCGATGTAATCAAATCAATAGCCGGTTTTAATTCGTTTTCTTTAATATTAAGCTTTTGACAAAGCGTTCTGAAATCTCTAACCGATAGTTCTTTTAGATATTCGTTTACGATATGTAATGCTAATTTAGTTGTCGCAGAAGATGTTTTTGCTTCAAGCTGAAGTCTTAAACATTCTTGTACGTTGCGCGCCCCTATTCCCACAGGATCGTAGTTCCAAATTAGCTTAAGAACGCTCAGAGCATCTTCCTGTGTAATTTCTGGGTATGTTTCATTGACGGTGGCAACGATACTTTCAAGTGATTCATGCAAATATCCAGAATCGTCTATACCGTCGATTATATTTTCAGCAATTAGTCTGTCTGCCCCTTCAAGCGGAGACAAATCCAATTGCCAAAGCAGGTGATCATGGAGATCTTCGGTGGTCTCTCCTTCGTAGACTTCGTCATTTCCCAATGATTGTCCGTGTCGTGTATCAGCCGAATTGTGCCTTTGATCTTGATTTTCAGAAAGATTTTGTACTGTGTTTTGCTCAGAGGATATGTTTACAGTTTGATTGGCATCTGGAAAAGCCGTATCCGTACATTTTACCGATGAATCGTTATCAAACGGGTCAAATGCATCATTTCTGTCAGCATTGGCTTCTTGTTCGGCCAGACTTTCTAAAGATTCAAAGCGCTCGTCGTTACCGTCATCTTCAACTTCGAGCATGGGATTTTGTAAAGCGACGGCTTTTATCTCCTGTCTTAGCTCCAATGTAGAGAGTTGCAACAATTTTATGGCTTGTTGCAATTGCGGTGTCAATGCTAATCCCAGCTTCTGTGTCTGTCTTAGCTGAAGTGAGTTGAACAAACCGGCCATTTTTTGTCCTCTATATTGAGAATTCAGAGCGAAAAGTCTTTACCAAGATAAACGCTTTTTACTTTTTCGTTTTCCTGAACTTCCTGAGGGGTTCCCTGTGCTATTAATTCACCGGCGCTGACAATGTAAGCTCGTTCGCAAACCCCCAAGGTTTCTCTGACGTTGTGATCTGTAATTAAGATCCCTATTCCACGGTTTTTAAGGTGCGTAATTATGTTTTTAATTTCAGATACTGAAATAGGGTCGACTCCTGCAAACGGTTCGTCAAGCAGTATGAATTTAGGACGTGCAGCTAAAGCTCTGGCAATTTCTACTCGGCGTCTTTCTCCGCCTGACAAGGACATACCTAAGTTGTTACTGAGTGATGCTACGTTAAATTCGTCAAGTAAATCGCTGACTAAATTTTCTCGCTGGGATTTATTTAGATCTTTTTGCAGTTCCGCAACCCCCATCAGATTTTGATAAACGGTAAGTTTTCTGAAAATTGAATTTTCCTGAGGAAGATAACCGATACCCATTCTGGCTCTTTGATGCATGGGTAATGATGTAATGTCTCGCCCGTCTAAAAGTACTTGTCCCTGTTCAGAAGAGATGATCCCAACCAACATGTAAAAAGAAGTTGTTTTGCCTGCGCCGTTTGGTCCTAACAAACCAATGATAGAACCGCTGGATACTTCGAGACTCACATCCTTGACTACCGTACGTTTTTTGTAGGTTTTTCTTAGGTGTAAAGCTTTAAGCTCACTCATTTTGGAAAATATCTCACTTTTTGCCGTTGTCTGATTTCATTTCTTGAGGAATAAAAGTACTCATTACTCTTCCTCCCTGGCTGTTGTTGTTTTGTGCTTTCATTTTTTGTGAGACGGTATTGTATTCAATTCTTTCGCCTGAAACGTGGGATTCACCTTGCCAGACAGTAGCATTGCCGGTTATTACGATATCTCCGGTTAAAGGATAATATTTTAGCTTTGATGATTGAGTCCGAAGAATTTTTCCGTTGTCCAGTTCCTGTCTGAAGGTTACTGGTTTGCCCCAGCCTGTAACTTCTTTAAGCTCGTTTTTGTCGTTGCGGATAAGTTCAGCTTTGTCGCAATAAACTTCAATAGTTCCTTGGGTGGCATGTACATCATCGATGAAATAAAGTTTGTTGGCCTGAAGATCAGCCAACTGTTCTTTTGAGGATACATTAAGCGGTTTGCTAGTATCATCTTTTAAAGCGAAAGACTGTTGCGAATATACGATTGCGGTAAGACTAATTATCAGAATGCTGAGCCGGGTAATAAGTTGCATTGACGTTGCCTTTGTATGTGGAAATATCTTTATTCAGATCTATTGTAAAGTCGGTTCCTGAATTGATCCAACCTGTTCCGTACAATATGGTGAGATCAGGTGATGTCACTAAATTGGATTTAAAATTGTAGTGAACTCTTTGACTTTGTGCTTTGGTAATGGCTGCTCCCTTAAAAAGAGGTTTTAGCACTACATCACTTTCCATTAAAGCAAAATCTCCGTCACGCACTTGCCCTTGTTTGCCGCTCATAGTCCATTTTTCGATATATTTGTCTTTACCGATCCTGTAAGTGGTTATTATAGGATTGGTAAAATGTGCAATGCCGCTTCCATCGTCGTAACTGGCTGTATCCGCTTTTATGGTGTGCTGCAAAAAGCCCGTTTTATCATAATTTTTGCCGTAAAAATCCAAAGCTGTATATATTTTTGATACAGTCTCAACAGGATTTTGTCGTTCTTGCAGAGTTTGGGTGTAGCGATAAAGGCCTACGGCTGCAACAAACAGACATACGGTAATTACTGCAGATTTAATCGTAGTAGCCATCAAAAACCGCCGTCTGTATTCATGATCCCTTTTGCCATCAGGATAAGATCGCATAATTCTCTTACAGCACCACGACCGCCGTCACGATGTAAAGTAAGATCTGCTCGCTTTTGAATAAACGGTACTGCATCTTGAGGACAGGCACAAAAACCTGAAGCATCAAACATAGGTAAATCATTATGATCATCACCAATTGATGCCGATTGTTCTTTGGTCAAACCGAATCTTTTTAGAAGTTCTGCTACTGCAGGTGCTTTGTCTTTTTGCCCTTGTATCACATATTTGATTTGAACTTCCTCACATCTGCGTTCTACCAAATGGGAGCTTCGACCGGTAATAACAGCGCATACGCAGTCACTTTTTGATTGTAATTGAGTAAGCCCCAAACCGTCTTTGGTGTAAAAACGCTTGTATTCTCCGGTATCGTTGTTGAGATAAATTCCCCCGTCGGTTAAAGTCCCGTCCACATCAAGCATTAAAAGTTTGATTTTGGAAAGACGGGAAAAGACTTGTTCAGATATAAATCCGTAGCAAGTGTTTATCATAATGAGCTCCCTGTACGAAGGTGATATTTTCGCGTCGAATATCGTTTTTTGTCTGTTACGAGTTTTGTGCCATATCTTGTAGAATACCGGCAAGCATCATGCTATCCATAAATTATATCCTGCTTATAGCGGGTTAGCAGACAGCCGGATTCAAACATATGAATGATGATCCCATCGTTAAAATTGAAAATGTTTCTTTTTCATATTCAGGAAAGAATATTTACCACGGTTTGAATGTTTCTTTTCCTCGCGGAAAAATTACAGCTGTTCTGGGACCTTCGGGAACAGGAAAAACTACTGTTCTGCGTCTGATTGGTGCTCAGTTAAAGCCTGATTGTGGAAAAGTATTGTTTGACGGCGTCGATATGCATGCCCTAAAACGTAAAGAACTTTATAAAATTAGGCAAAAAATGAGCATGCTATTTCAAAGCGGGGCCCTGTTTCAGGATATGAACGTATTTGAAAATACGGCCTATCCTCTTTATGAACACACTAATTTACCTCATGAAATTATACGTGATGTGGTGATGATGAAACTTGAGGCGGTGGGAATGCGTGCAGCCTCAAAGTTGTACCCGTCGGAATTGTCAGGGGGAATGTCAAGACGTGCTGCTTTGGCAAGAGCCATGGTTCTTGATCCGGAACTGATTATGTATGATGAGCCTTTTGTCGGTCAGGATCCCATTACCAAAGGGGTTTTAGTGAAGCTTATAGCTGATTTAAATGAAGCTCTGGGTTTAAGTTCAATAGTGGTAACTCACGATGTAAAAGAGATTTTGGAAATAGCACATTATGTTGTGATAGTGGCCGAAGGCAGCGTTCTTGGAGAAGGTACTCCAGAAGAAATAAAAAACAGTTCAGATCCCAGGATCAGACAGTTTATTAACGGTGAATTTGATGGTCCGTATGCTTTTCATCTAAAAGGAAAAGATAATTATCTGGAGGAACTTTAATGCTGAATTTTCTGGGAGCTTTGGGCAGATATTTTCTGCAGAAGATCTCTTCACTTGGTCGTTCCTTTGTCATGCTTATAAATGTGCTGTTGGTAAAGCCTGATTTTAAACGCAATACTTTGTTGCTTATCAATGAGGTTTACTTTGTCGGCGTTCAGTCTGTGATCATAATTTTAGTGTCAGGATTGTTTATTGGCATGGTCTTGGGATTACAAGGTTTCAATATTCTTAAAGATTTTATGGCTACTGGCTCTTTGGGAACATTAGTAGCTTTATCGATAATCAGAGAATTAGGACCGGTGGTAGCGGCATTGTTATATGCAGGACGTGCAGGTTCTGCACTTACAGCTGAAATAGGACAACTTAAAGCGTCAGAACAGCTTTCTGCGTTAGAAATGATGGCTGTAGACCCGTTGCATAGAGTAATAGCACCGAGATTCTGGGGAGGTGTTATTAGTCTGCCTTTACTTTCGCTGTTGTTTGCTGTGATAGGTATTTATGGCGGTAAATTGGTAGGCGTGGATTGGCTCGGACTTGATGAAGGAATTTTTTGGTCCGGAATGCAGTCTAGCGTTGATATTTTTGATGATGTCATACCAATGGCGGTCAAATCTTTTGTTTTTGCCGTGGTTTGTACTTGGATAGCCTTATTTAACGGTTATGACTGCAAACCGACTTCTGCGGGGATCAGTGCGGCAACCACCTCCACAGTGGTGCAGTCGTCGTTGTCGGTACTGGGATTGGATTTTATTTTGACCGCGTTGATGTTTTAGGAAAGTATAAAAATGAAATATTTAAAAGCGGAAATTCTGGTTGGATTCTTTGTTTTTGCATCAATTATAGCAGCGGCAGTGATGTCTCTTAAAATAGCCGGTTTGGTATTAAATGGCAGTTCTGCGTTTTATACCCTGCATGCAAAGTTTGACAATATAGGTTCTTTGAAGTTAAGGGCTCCTGTAAAAATTGGCGGAGTGACGGTAGGACGCATTTCTAAAATTTATCTTGATGATAAAAACCTGATCCCAGTTGTTGACATGGAAATTGATTCGTCATGTTCGTCTTTATCCAATGAATCGAAAGCATCTATTCAGACGGCTGGAATTATAGGAGAACAATATGTGTCGATAACTCCTGGATTTTATGATGAAGAGTCGGGAAGTGAATATATGAAAGACGGTGACTACTTTACCGATACTGGTTCTGCTTTAGTACTGGAGGATCTTATAGGAAAGTTCCTTTACAGCGCAGGATCTGATGCCCAGGAAGAAAAGAAAAAGTCAGAGTAAATAAGGTAGACAGGATCAAGGGAGATTGGTATGAAGATTTTTAAAACCGTTATAGTTGCAACAGTGATGCTGATGACGTCATTTATGTCATATGCTAAAAACGATAACCCTTATGAAACGGCTAATGCAATTGCAGTACAAACATTTGATGATTTGAAAACTAATCGTGAGCGTTTGCATGATAACAACGTGGTGATCGGGATCATAAAAAAGGATTTACTACCGTATGTCGATGTACGTTATGCCGCATATAAGGTAATCGGTACATCACTTAAGCAAACTAGCAAGGAAGAAAGGGACGCTTTTACGGAAGCCTTTGGTGACTACATGATGCGCTCCATGTCAAATGCACTTAGTAAATATTCCAATCAGGAATTAAAAGTGAGTCCCGTTTCCGACGTACCTGCAGATACGACTATTGTCTCGGTTAAATATACGGTTACGCAAAACGGTGCGCCTGATATCAATTTCGTCGTTAAGATGAGACTTAATAAAAAGAGCGGAGAGTGGAAAGCTTTTGATTTGATAGCAGAAAATATAAGTATTTTGGATGCCAAGCAGGCTGAGTTGTCTCCTGTGATAAGAGACAAGGGTATAAGCGAAGCTATTAATTTGTTAAAAAAAGCCAAGGTATCTGAATGATCGTTTTTACCGAGTTAACCAAGCTTACTGTTCCTAGATTGTGGAAGCAAAGATCAGATTTTTTTTCTGCCGATGCAGTCAATCTTGGCGGCGTGAAAATTGATTCGGCCGGTGTGGCATTTTTGGTGAGATGGACCAAAAGCTTAAAAAAAGGAAGAAAATTAAAGCTTATAAATGCTGATGAAGATCTTTTGAAACTGATTTCGGTATTTAAAATTGCCGACCTTTTTGATTGTGAACAAAGATAAATACGAGAAAATTGATGAATAACGACATACCTCATTTTGAAGGCTTTGATACCGAACCAGATGAAATGAGCCGCAGTGCTCATAAACGCGAGGCTCAGGCTGTCAGAAAATTAGTAGAAGAAGTAGCCAGTTTAGGAGATCAAAGTTTTGCTAAATTGGTATTACCTTCTGACGTACGTGAAGCCATAAGTGTGGCCAGAAAATTACGTCCGAGAAGCGATGAAAAAAGGCGACAGCTACAATATGCGGCCAAGCTTATGCGTGATTATTCTGATATTGATTTAAAAAAGCAACTTTCCCTGTTAGGAGCTTCTTCAAAAGAAGATCCTGACGTTATGCGTTATGAGAAACTGCGCAGCGAGCTTATCAATAGCGGTGTAGAAACAATAAACGCCTTGTGTTTGCTGTGTAAAGATCTTGATCGTAACAAATTACGTAATTTGGTAAAAAAAGCTAAAGAAGAAGCTTTAAAAGTTGAAAACGGAGAAGAAAAACCTGCAGCTCGACAGCTGTTTAAATTTTTAAAAACAGAAATCAAAAAAGCCGGGATCAAGGTCCCGGATACATTAATTTCTTAGTTAGGATTTTGTACCTCCGACAGTTATTGAGTCAATCTTAAGTGTCGGAGTGCCGATACCGACAGGTACACTCTGTCCTGCTTTCCCGCATACACCTATTCCTTTATCAAAAGACAGATCGTTGCCTACCATGGAAACTTGCTTCATGGTTTCTGGACCATTGCCTATCAATGTAGCGCCTTTGATTGGTGCGGTAATTTTACCGTGTTCAATAAGGTAAGCCTCGGATGTGGAGAATACGAATTTTCCGGAGGTAATATCTACCTGTCCGCCTTTGAAATTGACCGCATAAATTCCTTTGTCCACTCCTTCGATAATTTCATTTTTATCATAGTCTCCGGGCATCATGAAGGTGTTAGTCATGCGAGGAATGGGTAAACAGTTATAGCTTTCGCGTCTGCCGTTGCCTGTTGGTTGTGTTTTCATAAGCATGGCATTTTGGCGATCCTGCATGTAGCCTTTGAGGATCCCTTTTTCAATTAATACATTGCGCTGCGTTTTATTGCCTTCATCGTCGATAGATTGGGACCCCCTGCGTTCTGCCATGGTTCCGTCGTCTACAATCGTACAGGCTTTTGAAGCAACCTGAGTGCCTATTTTTCCTGTGAAGTTTGAACTGCCGGTACGATTAAAATCTCCTTCGAGTCCGTGACCTACAGCTTCATGAATTAATACTCCCGGCCATCCTGAACCTAAAACTACGGTCATATTGCCGGCAGGGGCCGGTATTGCTTCAAGATTTAATGCGGCTACTCGTACAGCTTCATTGGCAATGTTTGTCAAATCTTCTTCTTTGGTAATGCGATCGAGCATGAAAGCTCCGCCGGCAGCACCGAAACCTTGCTCACGATTGCCTTTTTGTTCAAGTGTTACACTGGCAGACAGCGAAACAATCGGTTTTATATCACAAGATATTCTGCCATCGCTGTCAGCAATTAAAATTACCCTGTATGTGCTGGATAATGCGGCAATGACTTGCTTGACCCTTGGATCCGCTGCCCTTGCAAGAGCATCTATACGTTCCAAAGCTTTGATTTTTTGTTCTCTTGGTATACTGAGAATTGGATCGTTTGCATCATAAAGCGGTTTCGTTTTGTTGTTATTTAAAGAAATTCTTCTTGGGATAACAACACTCTCTTGAGAAATAGAGCGCGCTGCAAGACAAGCTTCTTTTAAAGATGCGGCATCCAGTACGTCACTGTATGAAAATCCGGTTTTACCTCCCAATACGGTTCTTACACCGACACCTTGAGAAATGTCAAAGGATCCTCCTTTAATAATTCCTTCTTCCAAGAAAAAGCTTTCTGAAGAGACCCGTTCGAAGAACAAATCTCCGAAGTCAATTTTTCGTTCATGCAAAAGAGCCAGAGAAGACTCTATTATCCGACTGTCAATATCTGAATTTTTGAACAGAATGTTTTTTGTCTGTTCTTGAATATTCATTGTCTTTCTCCGTTGAAAATTCCGCTCTCTAACGAGAGTAATAATTCTGAAGTTTCGTAAAGAGGCAAGCCTATCACTGAACTTGCTGATCCATTGATTGAGCGTACGAGAAAAGCTCCTTTCCCCTGAATGGCATATGCTCCAGCTTTATCCAATACTTCTTCGCTGTCAGCGTAGGTTTTTAAAATTTGTTCTTTAAAATTACCGAACGTTACCTGAGTTTGTATGCATTTTTGTCTGATATCTTTACGAAGTAGTACACATATTCCGGTAAATACTTCATGGGTACGATTGTTTAGTAATTTCAAAAATTCAAAAGCTTCGTTGTGATCATGCGGTTTTCCTAAGATCCTTCCTTCATACGTCACTACTGTATCTGCGGATAAAATGGTAGCATCCGGATATTTTTTCTGTACTGCAAGAGCTTTTTCAAGTGAAAGTCTTAAAACCAAATTCTTGGGATCTTCATTTGGAAGAATGTGCTCATCTGTATTTGGAATTGCTATTTGAAAATCATTTGTAAGTCTTGAAAGCAGTTCACGACGACGAGGAGAGCCTGAAGCTAGGATTAAATTATTTTTTTTCCGGATCATGAGAGATTGTGCCGCTTATATTTGATACAAAAAAATTAAACAGCGGGCATAGCGGTAACCATAGCAACCCCATCAGTAAAGATGGCATAAGAAAATTGGTTTCGTAATTAGTTTGCATGATCACATGTGCTAACCAATATCCACCTATTCTTACTATTAAAGAACATAGGCTTATGGTAAGAGCTTGTTGCCACAGTTTATACTTTGAAAAAGCAGAAAATTGTGACGATATCAGGTATACCTGAGCGCAAAGAGTAAGAGCATTGATGCCAAGAGGAGCGCCAATTAAAAGGTCGATGACAAAACCTGTCAACCAAGCAAGCTCAAGACAGATGTTAGACCCTACTATCGTTGCAAAAAAAATCATTACTATAGCCGCAAAATCAGGACGATTTTCGTCTATAAAAGAGGGCAATGAAGCTATTTGCAAGATCACCGCTACCAATAAAAAGGGGAGCAGTAACAACAAAGGAGAATGTGTTTCTTTGTTTTTACTCATTGTTCACCCTTTTCCTGTTCTGAATGATCGGTTTTGATGTGAGCTTCTTCAGTAGACATGGATTCAATTAATTTTTTTATACGATCGCGTCTTAATACTATTTTTCCGTCAGTAGCTTCTTTTGGAGTACCCAATCCTACTTCATCGTCACCGTTGCCGTGATACCACAACAACAGAACGTAACGCATGGTAGTTGCGTCAACAGCAGGTTTGGCCTTAATAAAAGCAAAGGGTTGGGATTCAGAAAAACCAACCGATGTTACTGTAGCCACCGGATATCCTTCTGGGAAAACTCCGCCTAATCCAGATGTTACTAAAGTGTCGCCAACTTTGAAATCAGTGCTGCGGGGGACATTGTTGATCAACAGCTCATCATTGCCGTTATCTCCAGCAGCTATTGCTCTAACCTGGTTTCTTGTGTTTATTACCGGTACAGCACTCAGATTATCAGTTAGCAATAACACCCTTGAAAAGGCATAATTTACGGATATAACTTGACCTACTAATCCTGTATCAGTCATGACCGGCATCCCCACGTATACACCTGAGCCGGTACCACGATTAATAACGACACGACGTTGATAGAGATCTGCTGCAACATCCACTACTTCGGCAAAAAGGCGCTTGGAGGTTTTCCTAATGGGAGAGTTGAGCATGCGCCGCATAGCTTCATTTTCAGATTCCAACGATTTTAAGCGAAGAATATCAGCTCGTTGCATGAAGTTTTCTGCTGACAATCTTTCGTTTTCTTTAATAAGCTCGCTACTGCTTTGCAGATGACTTGAAACCATTTTTGATACTTTATGCGGAGAGTCGGCTAATGCCAGGATTGGATATAGTGCAGTCTCCAGATAGTATCTGGCATTACTCAGTGTCTTTGAACTCATATCCACGGCAATTAAAGCTACGGATATTAATACCAATACTAAAAAACGTATATGGATCAGTAAGTCTTTGAGTTCTAATCTTTTGATCAAGTCAGGATCCGAGGAAAATTGCTGTAAAAGCAGTGAAACAGCAGGGATCCTATAGAGAGGATCCCTGTTCTATGAATAAATATTTCAGTCAAAAATTTCGCTGTCTTGAGCGTCGTACATTTCTAATGCTTTTCCGCCGCCGCGAGCTACGCAGGTCAGAGGATCGTCTGCAATGAGCACCGGAATTCCGGTTTCCTCACGTAATAACTTATCAAGGTTATGTAACAAAGCACCGCCGCCTGATAATACCATCCCGTGTTCATATATATCTGCAGCCAATTCAGGAGGAGATTTTTCCAAAGCAGTACGCACGGCGTTGACTATACCTTTGATAGGATCAGACAAAGCTTCAAGAATTTCGTTGGAATTAAGAGTGAAAGAACGAGGAACACCTTCGACTACAGAGCGACCTCTTACGACTTCCTCGTGCATTTCTTGCTCTGCATAGGCCGAACCTATTTCCATCTTGACTTTTTCTGCTGTGGCTTCACCTATTTCGTAGCGTTTGGTATTGCGTACATAATCGATGATAGCCTGATCAAAACGATTTCCACCTATACGTACTGAACTTGAATAGACTACGCCGTTTAATGAAATGACGGCAACTTCAGTAGTACCGCCGCCGATATCAACAATCATGGAGCCTGTTGCTTCGGAAACAGGTAAACCGGCACCTATGGCTGCGGCCATGGGTTCGGTGATAAGAAAAACTTCACTGGCACCGGCGCCTTCAACCGATTCACGTATAGCACGTCTTTCTACCTGAGTAGCGCCGCAAGGAACACAAACCAACACACGGGGCGAAGGTTTGAACGGGAAGAAATGAGAACCGGTCAAAACTTTATCTATGAAGTATTGCAACATCTTTTCGGTATATTGAAAATCTGCAATTACGCCGTCTTTCATCGGACGTATAACTTCAATATTGTCAGGATTTCTTCCAAGCATTTCTTTGGCTGCTCTGCCTACGGCGCCTACTTTTCGCTGAGCACCGCCGTTGCTGTCTATTTTGACGGCAACCACAGACGGTTCATTAAGAACAATGCCTTTGTTTTTTACGTAAACTAGGGTGTTGGCAGTTCCCAGATCTATTGAAAGATCATTTGAAAACATGCTGCGTATTTTTTTGAACATTTGAGTCGGAGCCTACAGGTGCGACACGGTTTTTACGCGTCTGAAACAAGAGAAATTTTTAGACGAAAGTATAACACACAAGGAAGGGGGGCTATACGTTAAGAGACATGTCCGCAATGCTTAAAACGGACATGCATAAGATATGGGGATTTCTCCTTTATCTTTACAAGATAAAGGAGATGAAATCAGGTAAAATCAGAACGGGATGTCGTCGTTCATTGTCATGGCAGGTTCCTCAGGTTCTGCTACAGGGGTAGTTGCCTGAGGCTGAGCAACCGGCGGTTGTTGTCCGTAAGAAGAATTTTGAGTGTGAGCATAACCGGTATTGTCGAAAGCGGATCTTTGATTCCCGTTTTGAAATTGATTGCCGGCTGCTCCGTAAGGTTGTGCGTTACCGTAAGCCCCAGAAGACGAACCGTAAGCAGACTGATTTTGCTGATTGCCGTATGATTGTCCGTAGCTGTTTGGTGAGGCATTAGCGTTTGCCGGAGCACGTCCCAACATCTGCATTTCATCAGCTACGATTTCGGTTATATAACGTTTTTGATTGTCTTTGTCCTGATAAGAGCGGGTGCGGAGTTTTCCTTCTATGTAAATTTGTGATCCTTTATGCAGGTATTGTTTGGCAATATCTGCCAGTTTTCCCCACATGGTGACGCGATGCCATTCGGCAAATTCGGTATACTCGCCGGTTTCTGCGTTACGACGAGATTCATTAGTGACCATGGAAATGGAAGCAACCGAACGTCCTGTATTGGTTGTTCTGACTGTAGGTTCGTCACCCAAATTACCGATTAGTATTACTTTATTTACGCCACGGGCCATATGTGATTATCCTGTTCTAAAAATGCTATCTTTAAGTTTTAGCTTACCCTAAAAACTCGGATCCAGCACACGATATACGGTTTAAAAAAAGAGATTTCGGGAGCTTTGGTGGTTAAAGTTTTAGGTGGCAATATCCTAGCAGGTATAGCATGGAAAGAAAGTATCTTCAGGCGGGATCCGCCTGATAGTGAAAATGTGTTGTGTCAATGACATACTATGAAGGTATTTTTTATTTAAGTAACAATCTGATTTGTAAAAATTTGCGATTTAAAAATGGATAAGATAACCATTCGCGGTGCCAGAACTCATAATCTTAAAAACATTAACTTGACCTTGCCGCGTAACCGCTTGGTGGTGATCACTGGTCTTTCCGGATCTGGAAAATCTTCACTTGCTTTTGATACTTTATATGCTGAAGGACAGCGTCGTTACGTCGAATCTTTGTCATCATACGCAAGACAATTTCTTTCTTTATCTGATAAACCTGATGTTGATTCCATAGAAGGACTGTCCCCAGCCATTTCCATAGAGCAGAAATCAACATCACATAATCCGCGTTCTACGGTAGGTACCATTACCGAAATTTATGATTATTTACGCTTGATGTGGGCCAGAGTCGGGGAAGCACGTTGTCCGAAACACGGAACAATACTGAGAGCTCAGACTGTAACTGAAATAACCGATACGATTATGGCTTTGCCTGAAGGAGCAAAGTATATGATCCTTTCTCCGGTGGTACGGGGACGTAAAGGAGAATATCGTCAACTGCTTGCTGATTTGGCCAAAGACGGATTTATAAGAGCAAGAATTGACGGAGAAATTTGTGATCTTGCGGATCCTCCTGAGCTTGGATTGAGGATCAAACATACCATCGAAATTGTCGTAGATCGTTTAAAGATCAGACAGGATATTCGTCAGCGTGTAGCTGATTCTGTAGAAACAGCACTGAAATATGCCGACGGATTGTGTTGTGCCGTTCCCATGGATGAGCATAAACAAGAAGACGAACTTCTTTTTTCGTCAAAATATTCATGTCCAGAATGCGGTTATTCAATTCCGGAATTAGAGCCTCGAGATTTTTCATTCAACAATCCGCATGGAGCCTGTCCTAAATGTGACGGACTTGGACAAATGATGGTTTTTGATGAGCACAAGATTGTACCGGATGAATCAAAATCGATTTATGACGGTGCAATTGCTGGGTGGGATAGACGTTATGCGTTCTTTTTTAGGTACTTGGAGCAGGTGGCAAATCATTACAACATAGATTTGCATAAACCTTTTTCCAAGCTTACCAAAAAAGAGAAAGAATTATTTCTTTATGGTACCGGTGAACCAATTCCCATGGAATTTCGTACCCATAGTAAAGTTGAGAAACGTTTTGAAGCATTTGAAGGTGTGATCCCAAATTATGAGCGCAGATTACATGAGACAGAATCTGAATATGTTCGTGAATATATATCTACTCTGATGACACCTCTTAAATGTCCAGAATGCGGTGGTGCCAGACTTAAAGAAGAATACCGCCATGTTTTTGTCGGTAACAAAAACATAGCAGAGGTTTGTGACATGTCGATTAAAGATTGCTATGCATTCTTTGACGGATTGAAGCTTGAAGAGCAACAGAACGCCATTGCCAGCAGGGTGCTTAAGGAGATAAAGAGTCGTCTTTCATTTTTAATAAACGTAGGTCTTGATTATCTTACTTTATCCCGTTCAGCAGAAACTCTATCAGGAGGAGAGGCACAACGTATCAGGCTTGCCAGTCAGATAGGCGCCGGCCTTACCGGTGTTATGTATACATTGGACGAGCCGTCCATAGGCTTGCATCAACGAGACAATAACCGTTTAATCGATGCATTGAAACATTTGCGTGATTTAGGTAACAGTGTAATCGTGGTAGAACACGATGAAGATACTATGCGCGCTGCAGATTGTATTGTGGACATAGGTCCTGGTGCCGGCGTACACGGCGGAACAGTCGTAGCCCAAGGAAGTGTCGAAGATCTTGAAAATAATCCAGCTTCACTTACAGGTGATTATTTAGCAGGACGTAAACGTATAGATATACCTGCTAAAAGGATCAAACCGCAAAAAGGTAAAAAAGTTGTATTGTCTGGTTGTTCCGGCAACAATCTCAAAGATATCACCGTTGAATTTCCTGTGGGGTGTTTTATTGCAGTGACAGGGGTTTCCGGTTCAGGAAAGTCAACCTTGGTTAACGATACTTTGGTAAGAAATGCCGAACGAATTCTGAACGGAGTTACAGCAAATGATGAACCTGCTCCTTGTAAGAAAATTGAAGGTTTGGAGAATTTTGACAAGATCATCTGTATTGATCAAAGTCCTATAGGAAGAACTCCCCGTTCAAACCCTGCTACTTATGTCGGATTATTTACAGAGATCCGCAGTTTGTTTGCTCAAGTTCCTGAAGCCAGAGCCAGAGGCTATGGTCCCGGACGTTTTTCATTTAATGTAAAGGGCGGTCGTTGCGAAGCTTGTCAAGGTGATGGAACCATCAGAGTATCAATGAATTTTATGGCTGATGTTTTTGTAAAATGCGAAGCTTGCGGCGGAGCACGTTATAACCGAGAAACATTGGAAATCAAATATAAGGGCAAAAATATTTCGGAAGTACTTAATATGAATGTTGAAGAGGCATTGTCTTTTTTTGAAGCCGTGCCCTCAATTGCCAATAAACTGCGAACTTTAAACGAGGTCGGTTTGTCTTATATTACTTTGGGACAAGCCGCTACCACTTTTTCAGGCGGTGAGGCGCAGCGCATCAAACTATCCAAAGAACTTTCAAAAAGATCCACGGGCAGAACTTTATATGTTTTGGATGAACCTACTACCGGATTGCATTTTGACGACGTGCGTCAATTATTGGCAGTATTGATGAGACTTAGAGATCAAGGCAATACAGTGGTAGTGATTGAGCATAATCTTGATGTTATTAAATGTGCCGATCACATAATAGATCTGGGTCCTGAAGGAGGAAGCGGCGGCGGTACTGTAATTGCTTGCGGTACTCCGGAGGACATTGCTTCGCGGACAGATTCTTATACAGGACAATTTTTAAAACCTATTCTTGAACGTGGATACTAGGAGAAAAATTATGTACGAACTTACCGACAAGGAACACGAAGCAGTATTGCAGTTAAATGCTGAATATCGCAAATCTTACTTTAAAAACAAAGTGTTGGAACAAGGCGGATTCTATATCATCAGCGATCAGGACGGACCTTTTATGCTTGAGGATTTGGAAACCGACGAGCAGGATGAGAAGGCTACTGTATTACCGGTTTTTGCACATGAAATCTTTGCCAACGACTTTATCGAACGATCAAAACTTGAAGGAGCTAAAGCTCAGTACGTTACTGTTGATGCTTACAACCGCATTTGGGTTGAAACTCTGAAAAACAGTGAAGTTTTGGTGGCTTTTATGCCGGTAGGGGATGGTGATTTTGAGATTTCGGCTCCTGAACTTTGGTCGGAAGTAAAGAAAGGCTGATCAAAAGCCGCCGTAAAACGGCGGCTTAATCTGCTATTCCTGATATGGGAGGATCCCCAAATCTTTGCAACGGGCTACCAATTTTTCGCGGTGGGCCAATTGCCATGAATTCATGACATTCTGCCAAAGAATATAGCATCCCGGAGCAATAACTGCTGCCGGATCAAGAAAAGACAAAGTTACCCAAAGACCGAAAACACCGTTGCGCTGACCAAAAGCTTGTCCTGCGCTAATGCGTTGATGGTGTAGGTTACCTACTAATTTGCCTATTGCAAAATGAGCAAATGTGGTTACGAAACCAATTGCGGCCATGGACCATAGTGTGGCGGCATTTTCGGGAGAATTAACTATGCAGGAAAATGTTCTTGCCGAAACAGTGCATAGACATACGGCCCAGATGTAGTAAGAAATTCCGCGAAGTTTATTTACAATAAAACGATGTAAAGGCTTTATGAAGAGTTTGGTAGCAAAGGCCAGTAGCAGTGGCAATACGATCACCGGAAAAATTCTTCCTGCGATTAACATAAACTCTTCAAAGAAACCGCCAGAAAGTTTTGAAGTGAATAAAGGAAAAAATAAGGGTATAGCTACGGCACACAGTAGGTTCCCTATCAAAATACCTGTAACTACCGAGGCTTCGTTTCCGCCTAACTTTCCTGCTATTACGCCCGCGGCAGCAGCTGGCGGCATGATCACGCACATTATTGCGCCTTGAATAAGAGCACGATGCGGTGAATTCACATGGGAAGCCAGATAGAAAGATAAAACTGCAGTTGTAATCAGCATTAACAGGTTGATTACAATATGCCATTGTCTGGGGCGCATATCTTTCAAGTTAACTTTGCAAAAGGAAAAATATAGCATGGAAAAGATCAATAGCGGTAAAAGATCGTTTCCAAAGAAATAGGCTATTGGTTTTAACGGTTTTAATGCATCGACAAAATGGAATAAAGAAAAAATTGTTCCGCCGGTACCTATGGCGAAAAAAAGCAGATAAGTCCGAACAAAGCGTCCGATCTTAACAGACGTCGAAAACTGATTATTATTGTTCTGAGCTGTCATAATTCAGATAACACTTAATAAAAAATTTAGAATAATTTTCAGCTTCTATTAAGGATTACATATAAGCTGAACGTAGGAAATTTTACTGCTTTTTCAAAATACTTTTTTAGTTGAAAGAAAATTAAATGTTCAAAAAACAAGGTAAAACCATGCATTTTTTAGCGGATATTAAAGAGCGTGAACAGAGACTTCAGCATATTGCAAATGAGGCGGTAGACAAAGCTTTGTCAGCAGGAGCCGATTCTTGTGCAGCCGTAAGCGCAAGTGCACAGGGTATATCTGTCTCAAGTCGTAACGGTGAAGTAGAAAATTTGGAATTTAACCGTGACAATGAATTGAGTATTACTGTTTATAAAAATAACCGGCGCGGCAGTGCATCTACTACTGATTTAAGTTCGGAAGCATTAGAACAGACAGCTGCAGCGGCGGTAGCTTTGGCAGAATATTCAGATAGAGATGAATGTGCAGGATTGCCGGATCCTGATTTTTTATGTCAGGAATTCAGAGATCTCAAAGTTTTGTATCCTGGATTTAAATCACCTGACGATGCTGTAAAACTTGCTGTTGATTTAGATCGTTGCGGAGTAGCTATCAAGACCGACGGTATCAAAGGATCTGACGGGGCAAGTGTGGATTATTCCGTTTATACCAACTGCTTAGCCAATTCGTCGGGGTTTTGCAGAGCAAGTTCATCCAGTATTTGCTCAGCTGGTCTTACTTTATTGGGAGAAAGGGATGGGAAAATGCAACGCGGTAGCGGTTTTACCGTTGCACGGGATCCCTTAAAAATGAATCAATTAGCTGAAGTGACCGATGAGGCTTATAAAAAAACTAGTGGAAAATTAGGTGCCGTTCCAGTAAAAACCGGAAAATATAATGTGATTTTTTCACGCTCTGCGGTACAAAGTCTGCTTGGAAATTTTGCACAAGCAATTTCTGGTAACGCAATATACAGAAGAGGGTCTTTCCTGTGCGACTTTTTGGGTAAAAAAGTGATGCCGCAATATGTATCTTTATTAGAAGATCCGTTTATTGAGGGAAGTCTTGGAGCTGCTAATTGTGACGGAGAAGGAGTAAGGGTAGCCAAAAGTTTATTGGTAAAGGACGGAATATTGCAGGATTATTTACTTTCGTCTTATTCAGCACGAAAACTAAAAATGCGTACCAACGGGCACTCAGGCGGTATTTACAATTGGTTTTTAAATTTTGACAAAGCTCACACAAGAAGTTTTGACGACTTATTAAAGGAAGCGGGAGAGGGCTTGGTTATAGACGAACTTATGGGACAGGGAGCTGATCTTACAAGCGGAAATTATTCTAGGGGAGCTGCCGGTTATTATTTTAAGAACGGTAAGAGAGAGTATGCCGTATCTGAAATTACAGTGGCTGGAAATTTAAAAGATATGTTTTCGAATATGGCTCTTATCGGTAACGATATCGACAGGCGTTATAAAGTTCAAACTGGTTCGATTTTTATTCCGAATCTTACTGTATCAGGAAATTAGACAAAGGAATTTTTGACATCAGGGAGCTTTTTAAAAATTGGGAAAAAGCGGGATTCTATTCCCGCTTTTATCAGAATAGCTATTTACTTTGCAGTAATTGACAACTATTGTAATTCCACAATAGGAGTTCCGGTCATTTCTTTAGGCTGCTCCATGCCGATTAAAGACAGAATGGTCGGTGCCAAATCGCACAAACGGCCGTCTTGTCTCATTTTTGCCTTTCTGCCTACATAGATAAGAGGAACAGGTAAATTAGTGTGAGCCGTATAAGGCTGACCGGTGGTCAGATCCTTCATTCGTTCACAATTGCCGTGATCTGCTGTAATGAGGCATTCACCATTTACTTTCTTCAGTGATTCAACCACGCGTCCTATGCAGTGATCAACAGCTTCTACAGCTTTAACAGCAGCATCAAATTTACCGGTATGACCGACCATATCGCCGTTAGGATAGTTGCAGATGACAACATCGTATTTTCCTGATTCGATAGCGTTACAGAGTTTGTCGGTCAGTTCTTGTGAACTCATTTCAGGTTGCAGATCATAAGTGGCGACCTTAGGAGACTGAACCAGAATACGATCTTCACCAGGAAATACGGTTTCTACTCCACCGTTGAAGAAGAAGGTGACGTGGGCATATTTCTCGGTTTCAGATATACGTAACTGAGTCTTGCCGTGTTTAGAAAGCCATTCACCCAGGGTGTTGACCAAATCCTCAGGAGGGTAAGCACAAGCGGTCTTAATATCTGCAGCGTATTGAGTGAGCATCACAAAATCTGCAAGTTTAGGACGGTATGCACGTTTAAATCCCTTAAATTCATCATCTGAATTAACAAAAGCACGGGAAATTTGACGGGCACGATCAGCACGGAAATTCATAAAGATCATGCTGTCTCCGTCTTCCATCTTTACAGGCTCACCGACAACTGATGCTTTGACGAATTCGTCGTTTTCATCACGATCATAGGCTGCTTTTAATGCTTCAGTTGCAGAAGCAAAAGGAGCAAAATCGCTCTTGGCTGCGGTGATTAGATCATAGGCTGCCTGAACACGGTCCCAACGGTTGTCACGATCCATCGCATAATAACGACCGATAATCGAAACGATGCGTCCTACTCCCAACTCTTTGAATAATTTTTCAAAGAAGTCGATGTCTCCCTGAGCAGAACGCGGAGGAACGTCACGACCATCTAAGAAGGGGTGGAAATAGATTTTTTTAGCGCCGCGTTGTGCTGCCAACTTAATCATAGCAGCAATATGTTGCTCGTGACTGTGAACTCCGCCGGGAGACATCAATCCCATGATGTGAACAGCTTTGTCGGCTTTTACAGCTTTATCAACGGCTTCAACCAGTACTTTGTTTTTAAAGAAGTCACCGTCTTCGATGGCTTTGGTTATACGGGTCAATTCCTGATAGACGATTCTGCCGGCACCGATATTGGTGTGACCGACTTCAGAGTTGCCCATCTGACCCTCAGGCAGACCTACATATGTACCTGAAGCCTGAATGTCGGTGTGAGCATATTCAGCGGTGAGTTTATCCAAATTGGGAGTTTTTGCTGCGGCAACGGCATTGAACTCTTTATTGGGATTATCTCCCCAGCCATCCATAATGATAAGTGCAAAAGTTTTCTTCTTTTCCATAAATGAAAGACTTCTCTTGATTGTGTGAATGCTGACAGTATTTTAGCTGTATTTCATCATTAAAATGAGACTTTTTCATTGTCGATGGTGCCAGTTGATAAGAATTACCTATAACTAACTTATTACGCATCTTTTGATACGGTGCACACTTGATCGGGCAGAATTTTTTTCAATGGCTTCCATATGTTAGAATTTTACGATCGGAATCGACTCGATTTAAACAATTCTGCTTTGTGAGAGGTATGTCGTGGAAAGTTTATTTTCAGCTGAAAATATGGCTGAATTTTCCGCTTTTTTCGGTCGTCATTACTTTATGTGCATGATTTGGGTTTTTGCTTTTGCAGGACTCATTTTCGTACAGTTACGTATGATGACGGCTAGGATCAAAAAAGTGACTTCTGCAGGAGCCACTTTTATGGTTAATCACGAAAACGGTCTTTACGTAGATGTAAGATCTGCAGATGCTTTTGGTAAAGGGCATATTGCAGGATCTGAGAATGTGTCGGCAACCGACATTAAGGCGGGCAAAGTCCAGCGCATCGGCGCTGATCTTAACCGTCCGCTTATCATGGTAGGTCGTGACAAGTATGACTCTGATGCTTTTAACAGTGCCAGAGCCCTCAAAAAACAGGGTTATACCAAAGTCTTCTCTTTAGAAGGTGGTATAGCTCAGTGGCAGATTGATAATCTCCCGCTTTCTATTAAGTGATCAGCATAAGGAAAAACAAAATGGCAGATAATGATCAGAAAAGTGAAGTGACAAATTCAAACACTCAGCCTCAGCAGGCTCCTCAGCCTGAATTTGAAATATTGAGAGTTTATGCAAAAGATTGCTCTTTAGAGACTCCCAATACGCCGGCTATTTTCCGCGAGCCCTGGAAGCCTCAGATTAACGTTGAATTTGATGCTAAGCCTCAGAGTGTTGATACTGATCAATTTGAAATTGATTTGCGTGTTACCGTGACCTGCAAGGTCGGTGAAAAGACAGCTTTCATCGCGGAAGTACATCAAGGCGGACTTTTCTTAGTGCGCAATGTCAGTGATGAGGCCGCACATTATCTTTTGGGCGCCGTTGCTCCTAATATTCTTTTCCCTTATGCACGTGAACATATTGCTTCCATGGTTAATCGTGCTACGTTCCCTGCTTTGAATTTGCGCCCGCTTAACTTTGAAGCCATTTATCGTGCGCGTCAGGCAGAAGCCATGGCTAAAGCTGCTGCTGCGAAGAAAGAAGAGGCAAAGGCTTAAATATCCGATGCTTCGGACAGCCTGTGATCTTAGCGTTATTGGTGCCGGATCTTACGGCACCTCTTTGGCAGTTTCTGCGGCAAAAAAAGGTTTGCGCGTAATTCTTTGGGACAGAAACTCAGAAAGAGCGCGGCAAATGCAACTAAAACGGGAAAATATCAAGTATCTTCCCGGTATCATATTCCCAGATACGCTTAAAGTTGTTTCTTCGCTTGAAACTGCCGTACGCTCATCTCTTAGACTTCTGGTGGTAGTTCCCTCTAAAACTTTTAGAGAGGTCGTCTCCGCTATTTCTGCATTTGTTTCTCCGAGTCATTCTTTGGCATGGGCAACTAAAGGGTTAAGTTCCGACGGGCGTTTCTTAAGTGAAGTTGCAAAAGAAATTTTGCCATATGAACTGCCTTTGGCGGTCTTGTCTGGTCCGACGTTTGCCAGAGAACTTGCTTTCGGCATGCCTACGGCTATATCAGTTGCCGGTATTCCTTCTTCCTTCGCTGCTGAGATTTGTGAATTGATGCATACAGATACTTTCAGATTGTATGAAAGTAAAGATCTCATCGGTTTACAGATAGGCGGGGCAGTGAAAAATGTCATTGCTATAGCAGCGGGAATGTCGGACGGTATGGGATACGGTGCTAATGCGAGAACGGCAGTGATCACACGAGGCCTTGCAGAAATGGTCAGGTTCGGCTTGGCCTGCGGCGCGGAAGAGCGTTCTTTCATGGGATTGTCGGGACTTGGTGATCTTATTTTGACTTGTACCGACGATCAGTCTCGTAATCGACGATTCGGCTTTATGTTGGGACAGGGGAAAACTTCAGTTGAAGCTTTAAACAATATAGGTCAGGTTGTTGAAGGTTACGGAATGGTTAACGTGATCAAGAACCTTTCTGCAAAATTGGGAATTGAAATGCCGATTTGTTCCGAACTTTACGAAGTGCTTTATAAAGGCAAAAACGGCTGTGATGCCGCCAGATCCCTTTTGACTCGTGAGTTAAAAGCCGAGTAAAATTCGGCAAACCAAAAAAGGCCGGATCTTCAAAATTATCAGGAAGATCCGGCCTTTGTTATATCGAAGCTGATGCTTCGATATAACCGCTATTATTTAGCACGTGCAGCAGCGTCAGCAATAGAGAGTTTGTTAGCTGCTTTCTGCAAACCTTCAATGTCGAGTTTTGACAAAGCAACGAGTTCGTCGTTGGTATAAGGCAATTGTTTAACAAAGTACTGATCATAACCTTCGTAATCTTTGGTTGAGGATACGAACAGGTAAGGGAACTTGAAGTCTTCGAATTTACCTTCGATGTCCTTGTATTCACCCTTGATGGCATTATAAGTCATCATGAATGCAAACAAAGGATCGCAGAAGTGGCCGCCTGATTCACCGGCCATGGAACCATTAGCCAGTCTTTCTCCCAAATCAGGTAGGAAGTCGGTGGATACAATGTGGATCTTTCCGGTCTTGCCTGCTCTTTCTACGGCTGCAATGGCACCCTGTAAAGGATCACCGCCACCACCGGCAGGGATCAGAGCGTCAAGCTTAGGATTTGCCGCCATTAGAGCTTCAGCAGCTTTTGAACCGCCTTCTGATGATGTACCTGCGTACTGAGGTTCGGATAGATTGACCTGATCGTCAGGATGAGCTTTATTCCATTTTTCCACACCGGCTTTATAACCAGTCCATCTGCCTAACCAAGTTGCGTCGCCCTGTTCCCAACCGATAAGACCGATGTTACGGCATCCTTTGTCAATCAGGATATTCACGAGCTTTTCACCATTGTCTGGTTCATTTTCGTGAACGGCACCGATGTAGTAAGGTGATTCGGTAGCCATTTTGTAAATATCCGGATTAGCGTCTTTAGAAATAATACGGAAGAACTGGGTAAGGTAAATCTCATACTCATTTGCAGTCTTAATGGCGGAAACCATTTCTGTGTCTGAAGAGTTACAAATGATTACACCCTGACAACCAGCAGCAGCCAACTGTTCAACTGATGCTGTAACTTTTTCGGAGATGTGGCCTTGGTCAACATATTGAACCTGAACACCCAAAGATTCGGCTGCTTTGTCCAGAATACGTTTGCACTGTGAGCCTAAAACGTCAGTGGATGACCAAATAGAAACACCGATTTTGATCTCGCTGTTTTCAATTGCTGATGCACTGGTGCTGAAACCGGCGATACCTGCCGCAAAGGTAGTGCAGGCAACTGCAAAAGCTACTTTCTTTAAAGCAAATTTCATATTTTTTATCCCTATGTTGTTACAGCTGACTTCCGCAAGCTGCATCAGGCGGTGCGGCAATAAAGCTTTGCACCTTCGCCCTCTGGCTGTAAATATATAGAAAAAAAGCGTCCGTAAACGTGTGCGGAGATCACAAAAACGCAAAAATATGCATATTTTTTAAGAAATATTTTATTAACATTTTGATATATAAAAATATTTTGTAAAATTTTAAAAAATTACGATTTTCGGATGATTAACATTTCCCTTTTTTTATTCCGAAATTAGCAAACGTTAAATGAAAACAAGGTCACGATAATTGGAATTCAGTTTTATGTTCTTCAGTTGATAGTGGATTTAACGTAAATCTCCCGAAAAAATGCCTTTTCAAACTTTTTTATTCAATATGTGATCATGTTCAAATAAAGCGATAAAAACAAACAAAAAACGTGCGATCCTACGAATAATCGCAAGCGGTTGCATTGATTTTGATGCAATGCGGAATAAGCTAAAGGAAAGCCTGCGGGAGCAGATCCTGAGTCAATTTTTGTGTTTGGCGTGTTCGATGCAAGAAAAAAGCTGAATTTTCAGCATTTATCAGGATGTTTTCCCTAATTTTTAAAGCAGAGTATTCGGATGCAATACGCAGCAATGCGTTTGTGAACCGCCTTCACGAATGCCGTCGGGTAATAAATATGACTGGATTCAAAAACCTGTCCGGAGCTACCAAGGGATACATAGTGCTTGTATCTTTGGTATTTCTCTCCTGGCTGATTTTCAAAGTTCTCACTCCTGACAACTTCGGATCAGCTTCGAACATGCTGAGTTATTTTCAAGCAAGTCTTATAACCACGGTCGGTGCCGTAGGCTTCTATTTCGTGATGGATATGGGACTGTTTGATTTTTCTATCGGTGCCAATATTATTTTGTCAGGCATAATTGGCTGCCAGTTAGCTACCGGGCTTGATATGGGGTATTTCGGTTTGGTAGCCGGGTGTTTGGTGACTGGTGCTTTAGTCGGTTTGTGCAACGGCATTCTTTACGTTAAGTTGCGTATCCCTTCTATGATTGTTACTGCTGGTTTGGCACTGATCTATGAGTCCGTGGCCAACTATATGGCAGGCGGCGTCGAGCAGACCTTACCTTCCAATTTACGCGGATTCGGTTCGATGCCCGGCAATGTCATTCTTGCAATTCTTACGTTTGTAATTGCATATGTAATTTTAAATTACACCAGGTTCGGTACGTATACGTATGCAATCGGCTCTGATGAGTTTGTTGCCAAAAATATGGGCATCAACGTTAACAAATATAAGGTATTGGCATTTGTATTAAGCGGAGCCTTCTTCGGAGCCATGGCCATTTTGACCATCAGTTACGGTTCATCGATGGTAGCTGTAACCGGTATGGCTTCCATGTCCAGGAACTTTATCCCTACCATGGGATGCTTCTTCGGACTCGCTTTTATGAAATACGGCATCCCGCTACAAGCCATTATTTTGGGTGAGTTCATAGTCAATATCATCTTCTTCGGCTTCATTTCTTTGGGTGCGCCTACCGCAATTCAAGATGTGATCACCGGTTTGGCTTTGCTAGTCATTATTACCATGACCACCAAGGTTACCAAGGGTGAAATCGTTAAGTAAGGGGCGTTACAAATGAGTGAAATCAGATTGCAGGTTGATAACATCTCCAAGTCGTTCGGTATCACCAAAGCCTTGAAGAATGTTTCTTTCAATATAAATAAGGGTGAAGTTCACGCCCTGATCGGCGAAAACGGTTCCGGCAAATCCACTTTGACTAATATGTTGTGCGGGATTTATTCGATGGATCCTGGGTGCGGCCGTTTTATTTTGGATGGTAAGGAAATTCATTCAAAAAACCAGGTTGATGCCAATAACCATGGAATTTCCATCATTGTGCAGGAATTGGGTACTTTATCGGGGCTTACCGTTGCCGAAAATATTTTTTTAGGTCATGAGGAACGCTTTATTCACGGCGGGATCTTTAGAAATACTGTGGCTATGAATGCCGAAGCTGACCGTTTGTTGCATCAGTATGGTTTTGACCGGATCAAGGCTTCTGATTTGGTAGATAACTATAATTTTGAAGATCGCAAGTTAATTGAGATTGTAAAAGCTACTTATTTCAAGCCGAAAATAGTGGTTATCGACGAAACTACTACTGCTTTGTCACAGGAAGGACGTGAAGAACTTTATAAACATATGAACCGCATTCGTGAAGAAGGCGGAACGGTGATTTTTATTTCCCATGATTTGCCTGAAGTACTTGCAAAGTCGGATACCATCACGATTTTACGCGACGGAACTTATATAGACACAGTCAAATCCTCCGATGTTACTGAAGAAGATATTAAAAAACTCATGGTCGGTCGTGAGATGACCGGTAACTACTATCGCGCCGATTACGGTGAAAAGATTTCCGATGAAGTGGTATTGTCGGTTCGCAATGTCACCGTACCTGGCATTATTCACGATGTCAGTTTTGATCTGCATCGCGGAGAAATCTTGGGGTTCGGTGGTTTGTCAGAGTCCGGTATGCATGAAATCGGAAAAGCAATATTCGGTGCAAGTTTTGATCGGGAAGGAACAGTAAAACTTGCAGATGGGACTGTAATAAACGATATTCCTACAGCTATCAAACATTCTATTGCCTATACCTCCAAGGATAGAGATAACGAGTCGATCGTTATTAATCAAAGCATACGTGACAATATTGCGTTGCCATCTTTAAATGATTTGACCGTTGGACAAAGTAAATTCATCAGTTGGGCAAGAATTAAAGCTTTTGCCTTGAAGTTTGCCAAAGAAATGTCTGTAAAGATGGTCAATACCGATCAGTTTGTATCGGAGCTGTCAGGCGGTAATAAACAAAAAGTTGTTTTGGCTCGCTGGATAGGAAAAGGATCTGACTTAGTGGTACTGGACAGTCCTACCCGTGGTATCGATATCAAAGTAAAGCAGGACATCTACCAGTTAATGGATGAAATGCGTAAACAGGGAAAATCTATCATTATGATTTCCGAGGAGCTTATGGAACTCATCGGTATGTGCGATCGCATCATCATCATGAAAGATGGCACTGTCAGCGGAGAGACGCTGCGTAGCCGTGATTTGAACGAACAGCATCTTATTTCGATGATGGTTTAAAGATAGGGAGTCAATCATGACTGAAGCAACTGCAGAAATCAGCAAAGAAAGTCAGATGAAAAAACAGCGTACTTGGAGATTGGTACGTGCATTGTTGCCTATCTTGGGCCTCATTCTGATGTTTATTCTCTTTAACTTTTTAACCCACGGCAGAATGATGAAACATTTGCCCTTGGCCATGTCTCAGGTGTATGTCACCATGATTGCATCCATGGGAGTGTTCTTTATTATGTCCATGGGAGGTTTGGACTTTTCGCAAGGATCCATTTTGGGATTGTCTGCTATTACAGTGTGCGTTTTGTCCAAATATAATATTCCTCTAGCTATTGTTGGTGGTATTTGTACCGGAGCTTGCATCGGGGCAATCAACGGTTATTTCTACGTTAATCGTAAAATAAAATCGTTCATAGTAACGATTTGTACCATGTTCCTGTTCCGCGGGCTTATCAAGTTCCTGACTACCAATTCACCTGTAGCAGGTTCTGCTGATCTGGTAAGCATAGACAGTACTTTTTTTAAAGTTACGGTAACCGCTGTGGTGGTTTTAATCGGTTTTATCTGCTTTTCCTTCACCAGGTTCGGTACTGATTTGAAAGCCATCGGTGCGGGTGAGAAGGCGGCCAAATTCTCCGGTATACGTACGGATCGTATGAAATTTTTGGTTTACGTATTGGCCGGAGCCATTACCGGTTTTGCTGCTTTTATCAGTGCCATAAAAGTCGGATCAGTGACTTCCTCAGGTGGCAATCAGCTTGAAACGCAGATCCTGATCGCTTTGGTCTTGGGAGGTATGCCTATTTCCGGAGGTGCCATGGTGCGTTTTAGTAACTGTGTTGTAGGTTCGCTGCTTTACGTAGTCTTAACCTCTGGTTTGACCATGATCGGGTTTACTCCGCAGATGATGCAGCTGATTCAAGGCATTATTTTCTTGGTGTTCGTGGCTATATTTGCCGACAGAGATTCTCTGACGGTGATCAAGTAATCAGTAAGCCAGAACCGTTGATTTGCGGTTCTGGTAAGTTTTATCTTTAAATGACTAAAAGGTAATTTCAGATGGACAAGCTTTATTTTGTAGTCGGTTCTCAGGATCTTTACGGAGATGAGTGCTTAAAACAGGTCGCAGCCGATGCTACACGCATGACTGCATTCTTTAACGAGAAATTCAAAGGAATTTGCGAAGTCGTGTTATTGCCTACTGTAGTTAATTCCGAAACTTGCATTCAGGATTTGCGTAAGGTCAGTTGCGATGACGAATGTATCGGTGTCATGACCTGGATGCACACTTTCTCTCCTGCCAAGATGTGGATCAAAGGGTTGCAGGAATTGAGAAAACCTTTGTTACATCTGCATACTCAGGCTAATGAAAAGCTTCCTTACGACACCATCGATATGGATTTTATGAACCTCAATCAGGCTGCACACGGTGATCGTGAATATGGTTTTATTCTCTCGCGTATGCGTATACCTCATCAGGTAGTTGCCGGTTATTACGAGCATGAAGATGTTATTGACGGTATTCGCAAGTTTATAGACGTAGCCAGAGCCATCAATTTCTCACGTCATCTGAAGGTGGCCTCCTTCGGTAATAATATGCGCGAAGTAGCTGTGACCGACGGTGATCGTGTTGAGTCCCAAATCAAGTACGGTTGGGAGTGTAATTATTTTGCTCTGGGTGATTTGGTTGACATTATCAACAAGGTTACCGAGGCAGAAATAGATGAAAAGATGGCCGAGTATACCTCTAAGTACACAATGAAGACCGATCGCATTTCTTCCGTAAGGGAGCAGGCTCGTTACGAAGTAGCGTTGGACAAATTCTTAAAGGATAACGGTATTGGCGCTTTTGCAGATACTTTCCAAGATTTGCACGGTTTAAAACAGTTGCCTGGTCTTGCCGCACAAAATCTTATGGGCAAAGGTATCGGTTTCGGACCTGAAGGTGATTATAAGATCTCTGCTTTCAGTGCCGTGCTTATGGCTATGTCCAAGGGCAGAAAAGGTGTAACCGGGTTTATAGAAGATTACACCTATGATTTAACTCCTGGTAAGGAGCTGGAATTGGCTTCCCATATGTTGGAAGTGCCGGTCAGTTTTGCTGCTACTAAGCCTGAAATCGATGTTCTTCCTTTGGGGATCGGCGGTAAGGAAGATCCTGCTCGTCTGATTTTCGACGGAGCCGAAGGTGACGGTATTCAGGTAACTATGGTTGATATGGGTGATCACTTCCGCATAATCTGTGCTGATATCGAATTGGTCAAACAGCCAAAACCCATGCCTAAATTGCCTGTAGCCCGCATCATGTATCGTCATAAACCAAATTTCCGTATTGGTACTGCAGGTTGGTGTTATGCCGGCGGAGCACATCACAGCGTTGTGTCAACAGCGTTAACTCGTGAAGATATTGCTTTGTTTGCAAAACTTACCGGTACAGAGCTTATTACAATAGGCGACGATACTACTGAAGCTGATTTGCTGAAATTAGGCGAATGTTAATCAGTAATAGTCCTGAATAAGTGAAGGCCCCTGAAACAGGGGCCTTTGTTTTGGTGTGCGCGGCATGCGCATTAACCATAGGGTGAAAGTCCCGAGCCGACCCGCAGGAGGGAACGGTTAGCAACTTTGCAAGGTGTGCACGGTGACGTGCAGGCTGAAAGAAGCAAATAGCAAAGATCCGAGCCGACGCACAGAAACCATCTGAGGCGAAACATGACGGATGAGTGTGCCAAACAACATTAAGTCCGATATCCTGACAGAGTCATGGGCGTAGAGATGGCGGTAACGGATTGAAGGTTAATGAGCTTACCCGCGGAGAGCTTAACGGCAGTGCGGCACCATCAGTTAAGTCTGCAATAAATAGCCATAAGACGCTGTAGTAACAACGAACGTTAAGCAGTCAGCAGAAGCCATAGTACTCGGGAGTATACGGGAAAGGGCTGAAGTTAATAAGCGTGAAAACAGGAGGAAGTTGCAACAGACAGGGAGCAGAAAACTTAGCAACACGGACGAAAGAGCCGTAAGCGAAACCTGACGCTGAGAGTAGCACGGAATGCGAGGGTTAGGCGGGAGGAAAGGTGAACCCCAAGACGAAGCAGGATACATACATATGAGTAGCGTTGACATGGAGCCCATAACGCTGGAAAGAATACTCGGTAAGGAAAACTTGCAAGAAGCGTACGAGAGCGTAGTATCCAACCGCGGAGCCTCAGGGACGGACGGGATGGAGACGGACGAGCTTGAACAATACTTCAGGGACCATCCTTACGAAACTACCAAGATGGTGCTCGAGGGCAAATACCGCCCCAAACCAATCAAGAGGGTATACATACCCAAAGATAACGGAGATATGCGACCGCTGGGAATACCTACGGTACTGGACAGATTTATACAACAGGCAGTAGCCCAAGTACTGTCACAAGAGTACGAAAAGATATTCTCAGACAACAGTTTTGGTTTCAGACCCCGCAGAAGTTGCCATAAAGCAATCACGAGAGCCACGGAATATCTTAACGAAGGCAAGGAATGGATAATCGATTTAGATTTATCCAAGTTCTTTGACACCGTGAATCACAGCAAATTGCTGCAGCTGCTTTCAGACAGGATAAAAGACGGACGAGTGATTTCACTCATCCATCGCTTCTTAAGAGCCCCCGTTGAAGAAGACGGGAAGGTCGGACATAAAATGACCATAGGTACACCGCAGGGCGGATGTATCAGTCCCGTACTTGCCAACATACTCTTAAACGAGCTTGACCAATTGCTCGACGGCAGAGGACATAAATTTGTCCGCTATGCCGACGACATGGTTATATTCTGTTCAAGTAAGAAAGGAGCTGAAAGGGTACTGGAAAGCATCACCAAGTTCATCGAAGGAAAACTGTTCCTTAAGGTGAATAAGGAGAAAACCAAAATCATCAAAGCCTCGAACGAAGCGCAATTTCTCGGTTTCTCGTTCACGAGCAAGGTAAGCCATGAGCGAAAGCGGAGGTGTCTTCGGCCGTGGAAATGGTTTCCTACGGTACACACCAAGAAAAGACTCAAACTCATTACCATTCTGAAGGAGCTTCTGAACAAGAAAGCCTCGGGAGGAATAAGTAAAGTGAAGTACGAGTTGAAACTTAAGCTTCGAGGATGGGTCAACTACTTCAGCTCTGCCATCCCTATTACGTGGATGAGGAAAATTGATAGTTGGATCCGTCGCAAGATCCGTGCATTGCTATGGAAGCAGTGGAAAACCGGAGCGAAGAGACAAAAAGAATGTACCAAACGCTGGAGCAAAGCCTCGAAATTAGGAGGCTTTGCTTATTCATCAAACAGAATATGGCACAATGTCAAATCACAGGTGATCCACAGAGCACTTTCAAATAAGATCTTGATTGAAAACGGTTGGTGTTGGCTTGAAAAATGTCGGGAAGACGGCAAGATCATCCCCGCCGTCTATTAGTTATTAACAACCGCCGTATGCGGATCCGCACGTACGGTGGTGTGAGAGGGGCGAGCTCTCAGCTCCCCCTACTCGATCTTA
>JALEXT010000019.1 GCA_022779845.1 Succinatimonas sp. | reverse complement strand
CTCCCTCCTATTTCGCGGCGTCCTGTGGCGGAGCTCCCATCTCTATCATCAGACAATACATTGAAAACCAGAATACCCCCGATTAGGCGCCTTATATCCCCGGGCTGAAGCCCGGGGTTTTACGGCGCTTTTTTGATAAAGTCCTGGTGCGACAAAATACCAGATCTGCAACAAAATCCACGGTAATGACAGGATCAAAGCTGCAAACAATACCGTACGCAAAGGCCCCATGACAGGAGAAACCACTCCGACGGCCAACAGCGAAGTTCCTTTTGGCAAAGCACTTAGCAAAGGTGTGCAGGCAAAATTAAAAATCTCATCCATGAAAGGGAAAATCACGATCATGGCGATCAAAAAACCAAGCGCACTGCGCAAAACAGCACTTCTTAGTTGCATGAGATTTGACAAAAAAAGTGATGACGCCGTCATGAGATCTTTCTCCTCCCGTATACATCAGCCTTCAATGCCGAAATTTCACACTCGAGCTCAGCTATCCTTGCAATCAAGTTTTCAGTATCACTTGCTTTTTCGGCAGTCTGCTCATCAGAATGCTTCGTCATCATCAACGGATCTCTTTGAGTATCTGACACACTTTTGGCGTTTACCCCCATGGCTTTTTTAAGCATCAGCGTCATTTCATCGTTCTCTTCTTTTAACGCTGACGAATAATTTGCAGAAATTTTCTGCAAATCTATCTCCTTTTTACATTCATCAAAAAAACGCTTGCACCTGCCGATTTGACGCCCGAGGCTATAGGCAACTTCAACAGTCTGCTTAGGTCCTAATACTGCAAGAGCAACCATGCAGACTAAGAAAAGCTGGGTTAAAGAAAAACCGAACATAAGATTTTTCAGGAATGATTATCAATCGTATGATCGGCTAATGTATTCTTATCTTTTTGTGCCTGATCATTGCCGTCGTTCAGCCCTTCTTTAAAACCGCGAATGGCACTTCCGGCATCTTTTCCGATATTTTTAAGTTTGCCCGTACCGAATACCAAAACCGCGACCAGCAACAGTATGCCCCAATGCCAAAGAGACATGGCTCCCATGTTATCCTCCTAAAATGCCGCCTGAGGCGGCATTAAATATCTTCAACTAAAAATTTACTTACCGACTACCAAAGACGCGATCTCGCTTGCTGCGATGAAGGGATCTTTGGTCGACAAAGTCTGATGCACATGCATGAAGCTGTACTGTGCGCCTATATAATTTCTGAACTTGTTGAATTTGATTGAATTCAAATCCTGCTTACTCATACCGTAAACTTTGACCGCGACCTGCTTTAAAGCAGCTACTGACTGCTGGGCCGCCGGTACTGACAACACCCAATCGTGATCGCCTAAGTGCACGATATAACCTGCCTGCTGGTGAGGAGTAGGCAAAGTCTTGGCATCGGCACTTAAAAGGCCGTAAGAGACAGGATCGACACCGGCAATGATTGATGCGGCCTTGATCCAGTTTACGACCTGCTCTTCGTCGGCCTTGGAGCCTGGATGATCGTGAGCGCAGGCCTGAGCCACCACTTCGTCTGAAGGTAAATTCCGATAAATAGCTTCGGCTACTGAGAAGATATGATGAGCGCCGGTACCCGCTACGGTGTACTCAGGAAGAGAGGATCCGTCCTTTTGCCATTGGAATACCCAAGGCTTGGCCAAATCATGCAAAAGCTGTCCTGCAACGGCAATGTCGTAGCCATGCTCATAATCCATGATATGCCTGTAAGTTGCCAAAATTGATTTGGTAATTTCCACATTCACGGCAGTGTGAGTCACCAGTCCGCCAGGGTAAGCATGATGGCTGCCGTAGCCGCTTCCCGGAGCTGAAAAGAAAGGCTGAGGATTGGTATCAGGATCTTTTAACGGAGGGAAAAGCTTATCAATTGGGGTAAGCTTGGGATCAACCAAACCTGCATCAAAAAGTTTTTGATACACTGACTTGACTGAAGATAAGGACTGATAACGTTCCATGAAGGACGGTGCTGTCTTGGAGTAAAGTCCCAACACCTTCTCTTTTAATTCCGCATCATGCAGGGAATTTATTTCACCTAACAAGTAATTCCAAGCGTTTTGTACGAGTTCGGAGCTTTTGGCAATCTCTACCGCATCTTCAGGAATGGCATCCAGAGCAAGCTTCTTTACCTTAACATTTGAGGCAAAAGCCGGTTGAATAAAACCTGACACGGCAAGCCCTGCGGCGGCGGTAGCGGTAAGTTTTAGAAAATTTCTGCGGGAAAGATCTGCAGGAGTATTCATTTTTTTTCCTTTTTCATTTGCATGTGTTCATTCCACGCAGACAATTTTCCTAATAATGTGTAAACATCAACGCATAACTTGGTTAAATCCCCTGAAGTGAAACGCTATTTTTGTTAAAGTCTGGTTAACTGCGGTAAACGCTGACAAACTGAGTTTTCCATGAAAATATTTCACGGCAGCAAGGAGATCATAGAATTTCCCAAGATCCTGCCTTCTTTGACATCATCAGATTTCGGCACCGGGTTTTACACTACTCCCGAATATGCTCAGGCCGTACGCTGGATGCATGTGGCTGCACGCAACCGTGCCGCTGGGTTCATCAGCATATTCAACTTTACCTTGCAGGATGCTTTGGACGTCGGATTGCAAGTCAAGACTTTTACAACTCCTGATGAAGAGTTTGTTCGTTTTGTATGCAAATGTCACACAGATGCTTACTGGGAGCACGGTTACGACATAGTCTCAGGGCCGCTCCCTGATGATCGCGGATATCAGGACTTTACGCGTTTTGAAAGCGGAGCTTTTGGAGAGCAGGAGCTTAAAAAAAGACTGTCTAAAAGGGATTTTTCTCATCAGTGCCTTTTCCACACTGCAAAGGCACTGAATTTACTTAAATTTGTAGGTTTCAGAAGGATCAGACTAACCTGGTGAAAACCAAGCTTTAATGGGTATTCTTTTTGATAATGACGGATCCTACGAACTGGAAGATGCTGATCATCACCAAAATCACCGCTACGGTAAGCCAGATCATGTCGCGATAGCCCATCTGATAACCGTAACGTATGGCAAAATCACCTAGTCCCCCCGCACCGATTGCTCCTGCAATAGCAGTTATTCCCACAAAACTTACGAAAGTGATCATGGTAACGCGGGTGATCCCGGGTACGCTTTCTTTAAGATAAACGCTGAAAATTATTTCCCACGGAGAAAACCCCATGGCCTGCGCAGCCTCGATAAGCCCAGAATCCACATCAGACAAAACCTGTTCTATCTGACGCGAGAAAAAAGGAACGGTACCGAAAACCAAAGCCACGAACGATCCGGTAAGACCTGATCCTGTTCCTACTATCAATCTTGAAAGAGGAATTAACAGAACCATGAGAATGATAAAAGGTACCGAACGTATGACATCAATTGCCCGATCACAGCAGGTAAAGAGCATAATATGGGGTCTGATCCCGCCGCGTTTGGTAACAACCAAAGTAACTCCCAAAGCCACCCCTAAAAACCAGGCAATGGTTCCTGATACGGCGATCATGATGAGCGTTTGATAAAGACATTCGTAAAACTCACCCTTTAAAGGCTCGAAATTGGGCATGAGCATATTCAAAAAATCGTTCATTTGATCATCTCCACATCCACGTTGCGCTCACGCAGGAAAGCCACGGCTTCATCTATCTTTTGAGGATCACCCCGCAAATTGACTGCAAGTTTGCCCAAAGGCTCTCCTTTGATGTAATCGATGTCTCCATAAAGGATATTAGCTTCGACTTTAAAGTACTGATAAAGCTTAGACATCAAAGCTTCTCCTGTCGACGCCCCCGTATAAGTCAAAAACCAAATATGCGTACCGTCTTTAAGATCGGCAAGCGATCCCGGTTTGTCAAAAATCTCGTAGAAAGCATTAAGATTTGATGCCGTCTCAAGAAAACTCTTGGTACTCTGATCATGCGGTTTGCTAAAAAGCTCATATACACTGCCGCACTCGGTAACTTTTCCGTGCTCCATTACGGCTGCGCGATCACAGATCTCTTTTACCACCGACATCTGATGGGTTATGACTACGATGGTAAGTCCCAATTTGGCATTTAAATCCCGTAACAGCTTTAAAATTTGCGCCGTAGTTTTGGGATCCAATGCCGACGTGGCCTCATCGCACAGCAATACCGCAGGATCGCAGGCCAAAGCTCTGGCTATGGCCACTCTCTGCTTTTGTCCTCCCGATAACTGCGAAGGATAGGCGGCATCTTTGTCGGCCAGATCTACCAAATCCAAAAGCTTCATGATCTTTTGGCGACGTTCTTCTTTTGGCATTCCGGTACGCTTTAGAGGCAAATCTATATTGTCAAATACCGTTCGCGAAGGCATGAGATTAAAATGCTGGAAGATCATGCCTATACTTTGTCTTACCTTGCGCAAAGCCTGCTCAGACAATGCGGTAAGTTCAATGCCGTTGACACTTACCGTGCCTGAAGTAGGACGTTCAAGCAGATTGATACAACGTACCAGCGTAGACTTACCGGCTCCTGAAAAACCTATGATCCCGAAAATCTCTCCGCGTGCTATCTCAAGCGATACGTCCTTTACAGCTTCCACCGTTCTTTTTCCGTCGCGGAAGACTTTGCTTATATGGTCAAGTTTGATCATTCACATCATCTCTTTTAAAAATACGGATGAGATCTTACAGCAAAGGACGGAAAATTGAACGCAACCAAAAAACACTTGCATTGCACGTGATTGCGTGCAATAGTTTGCACATATATCACTAAAGGTAAATTTAAGATTTACACGATACTGTCAAATACAGTCGTTTTAGGAGTTTTTATGAAAAAAGTATTAAAAGCCGCCGTCTTAGCCGCCGCCGTTGCTCTTGCCTCCTCAGCCTATGCAGATCACACCGTAGTCAAAGTAGGTGTTGTAGGAGCATACAACGCCCAATGGGACACCGTAAACGAGATCCTCAAGAAAGACGACATCGAAGTAAAACTGGTCAAATATTCAGATTACGCCACTCCCAATCGTGCTTTAAACGACGGCGATATCGATCTGAATGCCTTCCAGCACAAAGCCTTTTTAAAGAATGACATCGAACGCAACGGATACCAAATCGAATCCATAGGAGATACCCTGATCACTCCTTTATGCGTGTTCAACAATAAAGACAAAATAAAATCCATGGATGAGATAAAAGACGGAGACATCATTGCCATTCCGTCAGATCTTACTAACGGCGGACGTGCTCTGAAAGTATTGGAAAGCGCAGGTCTTATCAAGGTCAACCCTGACAAGGGATACACTCCTACCAAGGCCGATATCACCGAATATGTTAAGAAAATAGAACTGCGTGAAGCCGAGTCAGGCATTCTCGCGCGCATTTTGCCGGACGTCAGCGCGGCTTTAATTAACGGCGGCAACGCCTTTACCGCTCATCTTGATCCTTCCAAAGATTCAATTTATCAGGAAAATCTCGATCCCAAAGTCAATAAAGCCGCAGCACAGCTTGTCAACGTGATAGTGGCTCGCAGTGAAGACAAAGATAATCCTGTTTACAAAAAAGTCGTCGACGCTTACCACACTGACGCCGTAGCCGACACTCTGATGGAAGCTTACAAAGGAGCATTCCTTCCTGCTTGGGACGGTGCAAAACACGGTTACAAGGCCGACTGATCATGACCAAGATCATCAATAATCTGGCTGATTTTATTGAAAAACTAGAACAATCAGCCAATATAGACTGCGGTACTACCGATCTCGAGGGTGTAAGTACTCAGGCAGAACTTTTTGCCAAATGGTTTAAAGAAGCCGGTTTTTATTCTGAAACAGTAGATTTAGGTCCGCAGGTAGGCAAAGGCATGTTTGCCAGCAATGCCCCGCATGCAAAACATTATGATCTGCTGCTTTCAGGACATCTGGATACGGTATTTCCCAAAGGAAGTACCGCACAAAGACCTTTTCACGTTGAAGGAAACAAGGCTTTCGGATGCGGCGTTTCCGACATGAAAGACGGAGATTTGACCATACTTTGGGCTTTATCCTCTCTTGATAAAGATCTCCTTTCCAAAGTAAACATCGCCGTATGCTTAAATCCTGATGAAGAAACCGGTTCTATTCATTCACATGAATGGATAGATTCATATGCCAAGCGCTCAGATTTTGCCTTGGTATTTGAAAGCGGTAACGAACGCGGTGTTTATACCGAACAACGCAAAGGCATTGCTCATATAGACATCTTTTTAAAAGGCGTGGGAGCACATGCAGGTTTCTGTCCTGAGCTAGGCAGATCCGCTGTCGATGCTTTGGCTCAATGCATCATACGCATCAATGCCTTAAGGAATGAAAACGTCACCGTAAACTTCGGTGTAGTTGACGGAGGTACCATTGCCAATGCCATTGCCGAAAACGCCCACGCAAGGATAGACGTACGTTTCTGGACCAATGAACAATGGGATGATTTCTACCGAAAATTTAAAGCTGAATTTGAAAAACCTTTCGGCAAAGATGTAAATGCCAGTTACAACATATTGGTACTAAACCAACCTATGTTAAAACTTGAAAGTGCGGCAAAACTTCGTCGGCTTGTAAACGAAGTGTTACAAGAAGAAGGTTTGACTGCAAAATACGTAAGATCAGGTGGGATCTCTGACGGAAATCATATTTCTCAGACAGGAACTCCGGTACTCGACAGTTTCGGACCAATAGGCGGCGGTGCACACACCGTACGCGAATGGTTGGATCTCAACAGTGTCGAACCTGCTGTAAATATACTCAAAAAATTCATAAAAAAACTGGCAAATCAGTGAACCGCTTGCCGGATAAACTTAATCAGCATAGTGTAAATTCTGACTTTCTGAAGATCCTTTGATGAAAGTCAGATTATATCTTAGACAATAACATCCTGCAGTTCAGGATGTTTCTTTAAAATTGCAGTCAGCTTGTCCTTTGACACTTTCAATGCTCTTAATATTGTTGCTGAAGGACCCCCGTCTTTAGCCAAGGCTACGAAATTATTTTCCTTTTCCTGTGCTATACCTTGTTTTATGCCCTGTTTCACACCTTGCTTTATGCCTTTTTTCACACCTTGCTTTATACCATCTTCTGTAGCACTCTTAATGGAGCTGTTGTGATCCAGAATTTCCATCTCACGGTTAATCTCGTTAAGACGTTCTTTGAAGTCTGAAAAGAACGGATCATTTGAATCTAATGCGTTTTTCATGATCGTATCTTTGCTCGCGATTGCTTCTTTTCAATAAGTCGGTGTAAGTTCTGTTACGCAAAATTTCCCTGCAATTCAGGATGTTTCTTTAGAATTGTCGACAGCTCTTGTTTTGACAAGCCGATTGTGTCAGCAACCATTTTTACAGATAAGCCTTTTTTAACAAAAGCTAAGAAATTATTTTCTTTCTCCTGTGCTATGCCTTCTTTTATATCTTTTTTTACGCCTTTTTCTGTGGCCTTCATCATGGCACTGTTGTAGTCTAAAATCTCCATCTCGCGATTGATGTAGTTATTTCTCTCTTTTTCGTCTGAAAAGAACAAATCATATGAATCTATTACGTCTTTCATAATGGGATCTTTCCT
>JALEXT010000207.1 GCA_022779845.1 Succinatimonas sp. | reverse complement strand
TCTTTAAAATACATGTGCCCTTGAATGGCAGTTTCCATATTGCTGGCACATAATTTCATCAGATAATTGCTTTTTACCTTTCCTCCGAAGTTTCCTTCGAGGAGATCCTCATCGTAAGTTTGGTATTCTCCGTTGACTCCGGCCTGACCGTAGATGGAGCTGTAGCTTGAATGCATGGCGTTTTGCTGTTTTTTTCCGCAGTCAAGCCCGAATAGGTAGGCTTCGTTAAACCCGAATCCGAAAATGGAGGCAATACCTAAGTTTCCCACCAAAGGATTCATAAGATCGATCTCTTTAATGCGTTGCTCTTTTTCAACGTGGGTTTGCCACATCCAGTAGAAGGGTTCGTCGGGTTTGCCGAAAATGGCGGTGCGTTTGAATCTTGAAACGGTCTTAGGATGGATGACGTCTCCTGCAATTAAGGTAAGCGAGTCCTTAAATTCCTGATCGGGAATGGCGTCCAAGGTTTCCGAGATCTCGGGGGTACGCTCGGTAGCAGCGTAAAAATCAGGTTTAACTCCGGCATGATAGAGAGTATCAAGTGCCGTACCGCAGGCTATGATCACCGCTTTATCCTGATTCTTTCTTAAAAAGGGTATGTCGTGATCAAGCGAAGGTCCGTTTCCCACTACAAACAGCGGGTAACGGCGCATGTTTAAAGGCAGTTGCGCGTCGCGGCGTACGAAATGACGGTGTTTTTTTACCGAAGTGATGGCATGAGAGACGGCAAAAAGATGATCATCGAAAAATCCCAGGCAGGCATGAATGCGGTAAAAATCTTTTTTTACCGCCAGAGCACAGGATCTTATAAGTTCATCATCTCGACCTATGTAAGTCCATAACTGTCCTGAGAGAAACACTCCGTGACGACGGTAAAAATTGTATAGCTCTAAAAACAGTTCCTGCGGTTTTGAACCAATGATGAGTTTGAAGCCAAGATCTTGCTCTTTGATAAAAGCAAGCAATGAAGCCCAGTCAAAGGTGTGAAGCGAGGCGTAGAAAATATCAGGATCAGGCTCGATTGCTATCATGTTGGCAATTTCTGCCTTGCTGTATAAAAGTCCCAGATTGTAACCAAGTCCGGTACCGATCACCATGCAATTGGCGATAGCTTTGGTTTCAAAAGGGGTATAACTTTTTTGCCCGTGATCGTCTGAGAGTCTTATCGAGCAGTCTCTTGCCTCGTTATGGTAACGAAAATAAATTTGTCCGTAAGGATCGTGTTCGTGATTGTAGGTGACACCGGGCAAAGGCAGGGCTTTTAGCAGATAGTCGATATTCTGTTCGCAACTTTTTAAAGGATCGGCTGCATTTACAAAGAAACGGTGGTTTTCTTCAGGAAAATCAAGATTGGGAATGCCGTTATCGGTGCAGAAAAAATGCAGAGCTTTTTGAGGGCGGTAGTGCTCGAAATTTTTGGCAACTTCGGGCATGAATTCCAAAAAGGCTTTGATATTGTTTTTAAAGCGCAACACCAGATCGTCTGCAAGCTTTGCCTGCAGATCCGAGAGTTTTTGCAATTCTTCCTGCTCTTTTGAAATGTCGGTCATATGCTCTCCTTTAAACTGGTTTAAGGATAGCACAAGAGCCGTACATCAGGCTTTGTAACCTAAGCTACAAAGCCTGCAGCAAGCAACGATCACTGTTTTAGCGTATCGGTGATGTCGTAGCCGAACCAGTTGGTGCTGATCCGACCGAAATTGCCGTTTTGTTGAACCAGCTTGAGACCGCGGTTGATTTCTTTGAGCATCTCAGGGTGATTTTTGTTGACGGCTATTCCGTAGTATTCCTTGTCCACATCCTTATCGATGTGTGCAGAAGCAAACTTGGTGCCATCTTGGTGACGAGACAGGAAGAAATCATTGACCGGCATGTCGTTGATGACTGCCGCGCAACCGCCGCGCTCCAATTCAAGGTAAGTGTCAGGCGGCGAGTTGAATTGACGTAACTGTGCATGGGGGAAATGTTTTTGGGCAAACATTGCTCCGGTGGTACCTATCTGTACACACAGTTTCTCACCGTCTAATTTCTTGTAATCCTTAAATTTGTCAGCGTGCTTTGCTTCCGTAAGGTAAGTTAAGCCGCATAAATAATAAGGATCTGAAAAATCGACTTTCTTGGCACGTTCAGGAGAAATGGTAAATCCTGAAATGATGACATCTATGCCGTCAGTAAGCAGTGCCGGAATGAGACCGTCGAAAGGATAGACTCTGACATTTACTTTGTAGCCTAGATCGGATCCGATCTGACGGATGAGATCGATGTCAAAGCCAGTGATTTGACCGTTCTTGTCTATATAGGTAAAAGGCGCGAAAGCTCCTTCACAACCTACATTTAGAACTTTGTCTGAAACTCCCGCTTGGGAGGTAAATGCGGTGCCGAGCATTGCCAAGGCCACCGCTGATCCCATAAAGGATCGCATAGAGATTTTCATAGATGGCAGCTCCGTTTAACGTCTTTATATTTTAGCCAAAAAGAGCCTTGGTAACTTAACTAAGGAAAGTTTTCTTAGACAAAGGCATGAATATTCTGTACTGATAAAAATGCAGATTATTTTTAATAATTTGTTTTTCCGTACTTATTTAGTTGTATTCATATATACGAAAAGCATTCATATATATGAACTATTCATTACTATGAACGTTTTCTGTGTACGGTGTCTAACATTTTGTAAAATCATGAAAAAAACATGGAAGATAGATATTTATTAACTAAGATTGAGTACAAGAAAAGTAAGTTAATGCTATTTCGAGGTCGTATTTATGAACACAACTTCTACTGAAAATCAGAAATTGGTTAAGTCGGTAGCCAGGACCATCGATGCACTGCTTCTTTTTGTTAATTGCTCAAAATACCTGACGTTGCAAGAGATTAGTTCGATGATGGGGTTGTCAAAAAGCAGTACCTTCGAACTCATCCACACCATGCTGAAAAAAGGGATCATCGAATATAAAAGTCCTGATCACAAACTTTATGGTCTGTCGATGCTTGCCTTTGAAATCGGCAGTTCAGTGGTGGATCGTTTAGGTGTTACCGATGTTTCAAGACCTTATATTCAGGAACTAAATCGCAATACCGGCGGAACGGCTTTTTTGGGCGTTGAAGATCACGGTCAGGTCGTTTACATCGACAGAGCAGAGGATCATTCTGCGGTTAAAGCCGGAGCCAAGCTCGGACAGCGTCGCAATTTAAATACCACCAGTCTTGGAAAAGCCATTCTCTACGCGCACAGCAATGAAACCATGTTGTCGCTGTTAGGAGCTGAACCTTATCCCACTCAGACTCCTTTATCACATACCACCAGTGTTCAGGTTTTGACCGATGCAAAAATTTCAAGACGACGCGGGTACGCTGTGGATGACCGAGAAGACGGTCCTGACATGTTCTGCATAGGTTGTGCAATACGTGATCGTAACGGTACGCCCGTAGCGGCTATAAGCGTTGCCAGTATTTACACCATGATCAATGAAAAGAAAAAAGAACTTATTGCAAAACAAGTGATGAATACAGCATTGGAGATCTCACGCAAGCTTGGGTTTGCAGGAGATCGAATTTATACAGATTTTTGATGAATTAGCGGAGGTTTTTTAGCAGTTAATCAAATAATTAGTAAAAAAAGAACAACACAAACATTAAATAAGGAAATAGGTGTCAATATGGCAAATAAATATTTGAAATTAGTAAAGTACGTTGCTTTGTCTTTAGCCGTAGGTTGCTTCGCTTCTTCAGCTGTAAATGCTGCCGCAAAATTCCCTAAGAAGCAGGTTCAGATAGTCGTACCGTATGCTCCTGGTGGAGCTTCCGATACTGTAGCCCGCATTTACGGCAAGGAATTGGAAAAAGAACTCGGAAAACCTGTAGTAGTGGTAAACCGTACCGGTGCGTCAGGAGCAGTAGGACTTGAATCGGTTAAAAATTCAAAACCAGACGGATATACCATGTCGTATATGCCGGTTGAATCTACCATGATTTCAGCCTTGGGACTGTCCGATATTTCAAGTGATGATTTCACTTTCGTCTGCCGTGTGATGACCATTCCTGCCGCCATTACCGTATCCAAGGATGCTCCTTGGAATACCCTTGATGATTTCCTGAAATATGCCAAAGAAAACCCAGGCAAGATCACTGTAGGTAACTCTGGCCCTGGTTCCATTTGGAATGTTGCCGCAGCTTCTTTGGAAAAAGCTGCCGGAGTTCAGTTTACTCACGTTCCTTTTGACGGTGCCGCCCCTGCAGTTGCCGCTTTGTTAGGTAAAAACATCAGTGCCGTGGCAGTTTCTCCTTCTGAAGTAAAGACCAATGTTGATGCCGGTCAGTTTAAAGTTTTAGCAGTGATTGGCGATCAGCATTCATCTGTTGTTCCTGATGTAAAGACCACCAAAGAACTCGGTTATGACGTTTCAGCCATGGGCTGGGGCGGTTTTGCCGTTCCCAAGGGAACTCCTGAGGATGTCGTGAAGATCTTAAACGATGCTTCTGCCAAAGTAGCTCAGTCCGAAGCTTTGAAGAAGTTGCTTGCAGAAAGAGGATTTGAGTACGCATACCTTGACGGTAAAGACATGGATGCCTTTGCCAAAGCACAGCTTGCTCAGTACAAAGAACTTATTCCTAAACTTATCAAGAAGTAATCAAGGTTGAAAAAGAGATCCCGGCACAAAGTCGGGATCTTTTGAAGAATTCAGGAGAACCGTATGGGCAATAAGCTAAAAGCAGACATCGTAGTCGGGTTTTGCTTCATCTTTGCCGCGGTGGCTTTTTTTATTCCATCGTTAAAATTGGGCATAGTCGGACCTGAGGCCATTGCAGGTCCTGGGCCGGGGTTCTTTCCTGCCGTGTGCAGCGTTTTTACCGCTTTTTTTGGAATGTGGATCATTTTGGATGCGGTAAAAAAAGGATCGGCGGATTTTTTCGGAACGGATCTGGAACAGCGTTCAAACTTTAAAATCATCGCCTTTGTTACTGCGATTTTTGTTGCATTCGTATTGATTTGGGCTTACGCGGATTTCTTTTTAGCAACTGCTTTACTCTGTCTTGCTTTTAATAAAGCATTCGGTCGCAGTTTAAAGTTCAACGTTATTTTCACCTTGCTCTACGTTGTGTTGCTTTACGGGGTGTTCGTAATGTTGCTTGACGTGCAATTCGATATTTAAGGAGCGGACAATGGATCTGTCTTTATGGTTGTCCAATCTGTATAACATCCTGACTCCGTCGGTTTTGATGTTCAATTTTGCAGGCGTTTTAATCGGCGTCTGCATCGGAGCTCTGCCCGGGTTGTCCGCAACCATGGCAGTGGCCATATTAACCCCCATCACTTTTTGGTTTGAACCATCTTGCGGCTTTGCCATGTTGATAGGCGTGTGGAATTCCTCGATTTTTGCAGGCGGTATTTCTGCAGTGCTCATCAATACCCCGGGAACTCCGGCATCCATAGCCTCCACCTTTGACGGCTATCAGCTGTATAAGCAGGGGCGCGGTGGTTTGGCTTTGGGGATCAACTGCATCTATTCCGTAATGGGCGGACTGATCAGTACTTTATTCCTGATCTTCCTAGCCTTTCCCATAGCAAGTTTCACCATTTCTTTCGGTCCTACCGAGTATTTCATGCTGGCGCTCTTCGGTCTGACCATGATGATTTCGGTATCTGAGAACAATATAGTCAAAGGCATGGCCATGGGCTTTGCAGGTTTGATGCTCTCCTGCGTCGGTATCGATCCTCTGCTGGCCGTCAAGCGCTTTACCATGGATACCACCGCTTTGGTTGCTGGCGTAAGTTTCCTGCCCGTAATGATCGGCATGTTCGGTATAGGCGAGGTCTTAAACCAAATCTACGAATTTAAAAAATCCAAAGAAGCCGAGCATATGCTGATGGTGAAGCAGGCTTCTTCAAAGTTGGGACGGGTTACTCCTACCTGGAAACAGTTTAAGGCTATGTTCCGTCCTACCGTACTGGCAGGTGCCGAGTCGTCGGTGATAGGTGCGATCCCGGCAGCAGGCGGCGATATTGCTTCGATCATTTGCTGGGGACAGGCAAAGAAGCTGTCCAAGCATCCTGAGGAATACGGTAAAGGCTCAACAGAAGGTTTTGCCGTGTCCTGTACTGCCAATAACGGAGTATTGGGCGGAGCTCTGACCACCATGCTTACCTTGGGAATTCCTGGGGATGCCGTCACCGCCATTTTGATAGGCTCTTTGATGATGTACGGCATGCAGCCTGGCCCCAAGATGTTTACCGAAGACGCAGGATTCGTAGTGCAGATCATGCAGCTTATGATCCTGTCGAATATAGTCATCATCTTGGTGGGACTTTCCACTGCAAAGATGTCGGCAAAGATCTTAAATGCCAAACCTCAGACCGTTTGGACAGCGGTAACCGTTTTGTGCATAGTAGGATCTTATGCCCTGAACAACTCTTTTTACGATGTGCTGATCATGGCAGTGTCGGGATTGGCCGGATTTTTCTTCAAACGCGGCGGATATGCGCCAGGACCTTTCATTTTAGGTTTGCTCTTAGGCGGCATGTTGGAGTCCAATCTGCGCAGAGCCTTGGTGATGTCTCACGGTTCG
>JALEXT010000104.1 GCA_022779845.1 Succinatimonas sp. | reverse complement strand
CTGAAACAGCCGAGAAGATCACCAATCCGGGCATCAAGCAGGTATGGCGTATTTACAACCACGATCATAAAGCCGTAGCCGATCTGATTGCAGGCATTGATGAAAAAGTGGATCTTTCAAAACCGTTCCATTATATCGATCCGGTTAATCCTTGGCGTGATCGTGCTTTTACCTCAGATTTCTCTGCCAAGGCTTTGCAACATCTTTATATTAAAGACGGCGTGCAGGTACGTGAGCAACCTAAGCTTTCTGAGATACGTGAATATGTTGCCTCTCAATTGCGTGATGAAATTTGGGAAGAAGAGCAGCGTTTTGAGAATCCTCACGTTCATTTCCTCGATATGACCCCGCGTTATTTCAAGATGAAACAGGATCTGTTGGAGACGATGCGTCAGAAAGTAGCTTTAATAAGCGATAGTCTGGATCATTAAAGCTGTAAAAACTAAGCGAGGGGGAAGGTTAATACCTTCCCTTATTTTTTTGTAATTTGGCAGTAAGTGTCAAGATGATTTTTGTCGGCAGACATGGAACAATACGCATCAAAAGCGAAAAAGCAGGACTCATCCCAGCCATAACGCAACGTTTGCCTTTGAGCATTGCTTCATATCCTGTTTTTGCAACTTTATCAGGTTTTGCCGTAAACAACTTTGAAACGGCACTGTTCTGAAGTCTTGAGGCTTTGACAAAGTCGGTATCCAAAGGACCAGGTAGCAAAGCGGTTACGCTGACGCCGCTTCCTTTACATTCCTGCCATAAAGCTTCTGAAAAACTTTTAACAAAGGCTTTTGAAGCGTAATACGGTGACATGTAGGGACCCGGTATCAATGCAGCTATCGAAGAGACGTTCAGTATGCATCCATGACCTCTTTTTTTCATATCGGCAAGATACATTCTGGTAAGCATGGCAAGAGAGGTGACGTTAAGTGTCAACAAGCGTTCAACTTCCGTATATGATATTTTTTCAAGTGCACCGTTACATCCAATGCCAGCGTTGTTTACCACCATGTCAGGATTAAGCTCCGCTTTTTTTATTTCGGTGTAAAGAGTGATTGCGGCATCGGACTTTGAGAGATCCTGCACAAATATATAGGCCTTGATCCCAAAGTTTCTTTCAAGCTCATTTTTTAAACTTTCAAGCTGCTCTTTTGATCGCGAAACCAAAATAAGATCACCTTTTTTTTGAGCATGTAAAAGAGCAAAGGCTCTTCCCAAACCGCGGGAAGCTCCGGTTATCAGCATAAGTGACATGAAATCTACCAACAATCTAAAAAAAAATTTGATGCCGTAAAGGGCATATATAAGCCGTTTTAAAAAAAAGTTAAAAAAAATTATAAAAAAAACTTGCACAAACGCAAAATTTAAGTAAAATAGCTCGCGTTGATTTACTTCAACAAACAAAAGGCCGGGTCGTTAGCTCAGTCGGTAGAGCAGCGGACTTTTAATCCGTTGGTCGAGAGTTCGAATCTCTCACGACCCACCAGCCTGAATTTGAAGTTGGGTCGTTAGCTCAGTTGGTAGAGCAGTGGACTCTTAATCCATTGGTCGCGGGTTCGACCCCCTCACGACCCACCACTTCAAATTAAAATTGGATCCTGATTGGGTCGTTAGCTCAGTTGGTAGAGCAGTGGACTCTTAATCCATTGGTCGCGGGTTCGACCCCCTCACGACCCACCATTCAGGTACGGACGCTTAGCTCAGTTGGTTAGAGCATCTGCCTTACAAGCAGAGGGTCACAGGTTCGAGTCCCGTAGCGTCCACCATGCCTTTCTCAAATTTCCCATTCATACGTAAATCGAACATATAAGTTCTCTTTTGTTATAACGTTCTTTGCTTATCCGGATGTGTAAAGTGAACGCTCTTGAGCGGTTTTGTCTTCAAAAAATAAGCGCTTTCTTGATTTAAAAGTGTTTGCCGATATTGCGGGCTGCCCGTTGCAGTGAGCGTATCAGTTCATCCCTGCTGAGTTTTTCCAAGTGATCTTCGGCACCTGAGATGCTCAAAGCTCCAAGTAAAGAATGCATTGAGTCGTACACCGGTACGGCGATCCCGCTTATGTGATCGACGTATTCTCCGCAACATACGCAATATCCGCAATCGCGTATCTTTAAAAGTTCTTCGTCAAGTATGGACCAGGAAGTTACGGTCTTTGTCGTAAACTGTTTTAATTCGTAGCCTTTGTATGATTTAACCTCTGATTCTGAGGAAAACGCCAAAAGGCATTTACCGGATGAAGTTGCATGCAAAGGTCTTAGAAGAGATTGCGAGCGTTGAAAAGAGGTCATATTGGTTCCTGAGGAAACCACAAGACAACTGGGAACCGAAGAATACTGGGTATAGGGAATTGAAAGTTCGAAACTTTCTTCGTAGGTGATGGACAGAGCATCCAGATGTTTTTTGGCTACCGTGCATAAAGGTAACCCTGCCTGAGCGGCAGAGCCTATGAAATAGAATTTAAGCCCGAGACCGTAACATTTATTCGAAGGATTCTGATACACCAAATCGCGCTCTTTTAAGGTATTTAAGATACGGAAAGTCCCGCTTTTAACCATATTAAGGCGCCTGCTTATTTCGCTTACTCCCATTTCACGTCCGGATCCTGAGAGCAGTTCAATAACGTCGAATGTTTTGTTTAGCAGATTGATGCTGTTGTTTTCAGTCATGGAAAAATTCGCCAAGTGAGCCTAAAGCTCAGTTAAATCTTGAATATCAGCTTCGCCGCTATATTATCCACTATTTTTTTTTAAATTCTTTTTGTGATCATCATCAATTTTTTGAAAATTGTATCAAGCGAAATCATCAATTGTTTCTTAAACTGAAGATAGTCGTTCCACTGAGTGGAACGCGTGTTTTCAAACAACGTATGTGAGGAACATCCTATGAAGAAGATTTCCATGCTTGCAGCAGCTGCTTTGGTAGCATGCTCTACGGCCTGCTTTGCCTTGCAGGCCCCCACCATGCAGAAGTCCGCAGCTCCTGCCGTCAATAAAAATGCCGATTTCACCATGAATATCGGTGATGTCGCAGGCCCAAATCACCCTATCAACGTGGCTTTGAAAGAGTTTAAGCAGAAGGTTGAGGAGCGTACCGGCGGTAAAGTTGCCGTTAACCTTTACGATTCCTCATCTTTAGGCGGCGAACTTGAGATGCTTGAGCAGATGAATACCGGCACTCTTGAGTCCTGCATTCTGATGTCGTCTTCTTACTGGGAGCGTTATGACGGAGCTGCCAACGTCACGCTTATTCCTTTCCTTTTTGATTCCTTGGAAGGTGCCCGTAATGCTTGGAACGGTAAGCTTGGTGAAAAGTTTGCAAAAGAACTCATCGAACCTAACGGTGCTTACGTATTGTCCTATTGGGAATCTGGGTATCGTCATATGACCGATAACGAGCGCCCCATCGTAAAACCTGAGGACATGAAGGGGATCAAGTTCCGTACCAATGAAAACGACATGAAGGTACAGATGTTTAAGGCTCTTAACGCCAATGTGATCATGATGCCTTTTTCGGAGCTTTTCACCGATTTGCATCAGGGTACCGTCAACGGTATGGAATATCCTGCTGCCTTCATTCTGTCCTCATCATTAAACGACGTGAAAAAGTATATGTCTCTTACCGGACATATGTAT
>JALEXT010000178.1 GCA_022779845.1 Succinatimonas sp. | reverse complement strand
TTAATTGTTTGAAAAATAAAAAACTGCAATATGGAAAAAGACAAGAGTGCCTTGTATGAGCGTATTGAAAAGCTTTTAGCCTTAAGTAAAAGTTCTAATCCGCATGAAGCCGCCGCCGCTTTGTCGCGAGCACAAAAGCTCATGAGTCTGCATGATATTTCTTATTCTGAGCTTAATACTCTGTCGATAGGAGAAAGCGATGCCGTATTGGTTCCCGGGCTTAAAACCAGAGCTGTATTAGGTACTATAGGTGCCATGGTCGGAAAATGCTTCGGAGTTTTTGCTTTTACCACATCTACAGGTTCTGCTGTCAGCAAACTTACCTTTATAGGTCCCAAAGAGCGCTTGGAAGGTGCCGTATATGCCTGTGTTTTTCTGCAAAGGCAGTTGAAAATTGCGATCAGCGAATTTAAGCGCAAAGAAAAGGATAAACAAGGGCAACGTTATCTTGAATCTTATCTTAAAGTCGTTAAAGATTTTTATGCTTCCAGATCAGATCTGTCTGATGCTCATGATTGGCTTTTGCCTAAAACATTTGCGGAAATAAAGAAATTTGATCCTGAAGATGAAGGACAGAAACTAGTAAACTCAAAAGTTGCCAAAGCAGCAAGAAATTATACGCAGGGATGGCTTGAGTCCGTATATAGCAATCTTGAGGAGTTTGCAGGAGTTACTAAAGAAGAGCGTGAGGCTATGGATCATTATGTCAGCGATAAGTATCCTTCGGTACATGATGTTGCGCAAAGACATAATAGTTCTTCTTTTGATTACTCAGCTTATACCCAAGGCTTGCAAGACGGCAGTCAGGATGGAAAGTTGCACCAAGCGATAAAAGGATCGCAACGAAGTAAACTGCTTGAATTCTAATTTTGCGGTGCGCTTTACATGATCTTGTTCGAAACTTAAACCATGTGGTGTTAATGTTACGGAAAACAGGCAACTTGAAACTGAAGCTGATTGAAGATCGTTCTTAAAAGCGAAGTTTGCGTACGAGATAAAGGATAAAAAAGTATGTCGGATGTGATAAAAGATTTGCCTTTGGGAATACAAAATTTTCATGAATTAAGGGAGGATGATTTTTTTTATGTAGATAAAACGTCCTTAATCTACGAGTTGGTAAAAACTAAAAAAGGTTTTTATTTTCTCTCCCGCCCTCGGCGTTTCGGTAAAACCTTGCTTTTAAGTACCTTTGCATCGCTGTTTAAATACGGATTAAAAGATTTCAAAGGCCTCGCCATAGAAAAACTTTGGACTGATGAAAAAACCTATCCTGTCATCAACATCGATTTGTCCCTATATAACAGGTTTTCTGATTTAACCGACTTCAGACAAAGATTTGAACTCGTTATCAATAAAGCTTTAGACGGTACCGGCGAAGTCTTACCCGTTGCAGAAAACAGCTCTGATCACGTACCCTCTCGTTTTGACAGAGTTATAAGCAACTTTGTAAAAAAGGGGTTGTCTCCGGTATTACTCATTGATGAGTATGATGCGCCGGTAAACTACTGTCTTAATAACAAAGAACTTTTTACCCAGATAAGTAATGAACTTGCCGACTTTTATGCCGTAATTAAAAATCAAAGTTCTAATTTTCGTTTTATCTTCATTACCGGCATTTGCAAGCACAATATCTTGGATCTTTTCTCCTCGGGCAACTTCATTCAGGACATCAGTGCTTATCCCGTGTTCTCAACTTTAACCGGATATACCGAGGATGAGTTAAGACATTACTTCATGCCTTATATAGAAAACGCTGCCAAAATCCTGAATTTAAGCGTTGAGCAGTGCATTACCAAGATAAAACAACACTATGACGGTTTTTGCTTTGACCTTAAGGCCTCTGCCCATGTATTAAACCCTTGGTCAACCTTAAATTTCCTGTCATATCCTGACATCGGCTTTAGAAATTATTGGTACAACTCGGCAGGACAGCCTAGCGTACTTACACAGTACATCAAAGAGCACAGCTTAAAAAAGCCTGAAGAATACGGACAGGAGCGGGTATTGAGTGTTGACGATTTAACCAACTACCGAGGCTTGAACGGAGAGTTCAGCGATACCGTAATGCTGTATCAGACAGGCTATCTCTCAATAAAAAGTGCCTTTGTCGAAGACATGACGGTAACTTTAAATTACCCTAACAAAGAAGTCTCAGAGTCCATGGCCAAACTCTATACCGAAATGGTCTTAGGCAACCGTACCGTAACTTCGGTGATTGGATACGGTCCTGTAGGACTTTTCGGAACTAAAAGTCCTGAAATGGTGGTTTCCTCCTTAAACAAACTCTTTTTATCCGTAGATTACCAAGACTACCCGGTAAAGAACGAAGCAACTTTAAGAGCCTATCTACAGCTTTATTTGAAGCTAGGCGGTATCAATCCTCTGGTAGAGACTCACAATGCTAAGGGACGCTCAGACTTGGAATTTAAAGTACAAGACCGCTATTGGGTTATCGAGCTTAAATTTGCCAAAGAGCAGGACTCTCCGCAAAAGCTTCTTAACGAAGCGGTAGCACAGCTTAAATCAAGACAATACGGAGAGCAGAACGAAACTAAACTTCAGCATATTCGTCTTGCACTGGTGTTCTCAGCTAAAGAAAGACAAATCGTTGCTTATTCAGTGCTGTAAATTTAATTAACTAGACGCAAAATGAAGATAATAACCACTCCAGACTCATCAACCTCAAGCTTAAAAGCTCGATGGTACAATATCGATGAAAAATAGCTTTTTGATCTGGTTGTGCATTCTATAAATCTTTGGTCATATTTTTAATGTACGAAAAATTCTTTTCCTTAACTGAGCTTCCTTTTGACGGGCTTCCTGACGAGCATTTTTATTATGTCGGAGCATCGCAGCAAGAAGCATTGCAATTGCTGAAGGAACAATTGCAACGACAAGGAGCAATTTGCGTACTTACCGGTAAGTCAGGTGCCGGGAAAACAACTTTGGTGCGCATGCTTATAAGAGCTTTGCCGGAAAGATTGCGCATAGTAACCATAGATGATCCCAGGCTGACCCCGGCTATGATATTGGCTACCTTGTTACGGGCAAGTGGCATTACTGCCACATCTTTAGAATCGGTGTCCGAGCTTACCTTTAAATTGAGATCCTTACTCGATAACAGCGGCTCTTATGAACAGGGTACCTTATTGATCGTGGATGAGGCTCAGGGCTTGTCCGATGAATGCTTGGAGCAGATTAGGCTTATCAGCAATCTTGAAGGAAACGGCGGACAAAGGATAAGTGTTTTACTGTCAGGACAGGACGAGCTGGCTTTACGTATTCGTGCTCCGTTGCATCATATGCTGCTGAGCAGAATAAAGGCTTTTGCCAAGGTTCTTCCGCTCAAAAGACGAGAAATGACTGCTTATCTTGGGTTCAGACTTCAGCAGGCAGGTTGTCATACCCCCATTTTTTCACCTGCGGCACTTAAAGTTTTATATAAGGGAACAGGCGGCCTCCCCCGTCTTGTAAATTCCGTAGCCGACAGAGCGCTGACCCTTGCTTACGGGCAAAAAAAACACGAAGTCAATGCCCGTATTGCTGCCAAAGCTTTGTTGCAGGTCAGAGCTCGCAGAAAAAGCTTTAAGGAACGTTTAATCAATCTTAAAGAAATTTTCGGAACGTCTTGCAAACTTCTGTTTCCTTATGCAGTGTTAGGCAGTTTTTTAGCTTTTATTTCATTTGCTGCCTGTTATGTGCTGTTGCCAAATATCTTGAAAAACTCTTCACTGGTTGTCGCCATGGCTGATTCGAAAACTTTGACTCAGGCAGGAGAAAACTATGTGAAAGCAAAATCGTGGAATAATGTTCGGCAGGGAAAAGAACTGAAGCTTTTTTACAGCGAGATGCGCAACAGCGTTTTTAAAAGTGATGCCGTTGCCGCATTGATTAAGCTTTGGGGCTATGATCGAGCCGACGGAAAAAAGATAAATTGTAATGATCTTGAAAATACCAAGCTTTATTGTGCATGGGCTCACGGCAGTTTTGCTGACGTGGTTACGGCAGGACGACCTGCAGTACTTACTTTAAATGATGACGATTTGACTCCTTTTTATGCGGTGTTGGTAAAGGTTTCGCCGGACGGAACAAGTTCCTCCTTACTGATGGGACAACACTTGTTTGAAGTAAAAAATGCGTTTATTGAGGAGCACTATGCAGGAGAGTTTACTGAAGTTTTAATAGATCGCGATGAATTGCCGGAAAATCCTTCTGCAAAAGAATTCCCGATCGTGTTGCGAACTTTGGAGAAAAGTTTGCGCATAAAAAGCGGTGTGTTAAAGGATAGATCCGATTTTAAACAGGCATTAAAGGCGTTTTATTGGCGTTATCCCAGTGAAGAAGCGCGTGAGCTGAGCATAGATTTAAACTCAGGTAGCGGCCCTTATCTTTTTAAAAATAACGATGCCTATCTTCAATATCAAGATGCGCTGAAACAACAAGAACACGAAGCAGATAAAGCTCCTTTATCTTCATT
>JALEXT010000177.1 GCA_022779845.1 Succinatimonas sp. | reverse complement strand
TACACGAGAAAAGTGATCACACCTTTGGTTTCAGGGGTGGTCGTGACTTTGATCGGTTTAAGTCTCATCAAAGTCGGGGTGATCTCCTGCGGCGGCGGTTTTGCTGCCAAAGGTGACGGTACTTTCGGCTCTATGGAGAATTTGGGACTTGCCGCATTGGTGATCGTGACTATTTTGATCTTCAACCGCAGTTCCAACCGATATTTAAGAATGAGCTCCATCGTACTGGGTCTGGCCATAGGTTTTGTCGTCGCATATTTTTTAGGCAGGATAGATTTTGGTCAGATAGAAAGTTACGGCGGCTTTAATATCCCTTCACCTTTTAAATACGGTTTGATCTTTGATCCGGCCGCCATCATCGGATTAGGCGTGGTTTACCTCATCACGGCGATCGAAGCATACGGAGACGTTACTGCCAATTCGCTGATTTCAGGACAAGATATTGACGGAGCAAAATTCCAACGACGCGCGTCAGGCGGTATTCTGGCAGACGGTTTTAACTCCATGTTGGCAGGTTGTTTAAATTCTTTTCCGAACTCAATCTTTGCGCAAAATAACGGCATGATCCAGCTTACCGGTGTGGCATCACGCTATGTAGGCTATTTCATCGCTTTATTTTTGGTGGCTCTGGGAATGTTCCCTGCCGTAGGCAAGATCTTCGCATTGATCCCTGATCCGGTATTGGGAGGAGCAACGTTACTCATGTTCGGAACGGTGGCGGCTGCAGGAGTTAGGATCATTTCCACTCAAAAAATGAATCGCAAGGCCATCTTGGTAATGGCTTTGAGTTTCTCATTCGGGCTTTCGGTCGAACTGGTTCCCGAGATCTTAAGTAAATTCCCGCAGGAAATATCTACTTTGTTCTCATCAGGCATTACTACAGGCGGAATAGTCGCCATCTTGTCCAATCTTTTGATTAGGATCAAGGAATGAATGAAAACGGCCCTGCATGCAGCAGGGCCGTTTAGCAAACTTCTCTTCAGTTTCCTAATTCTTTGTCAAAAACCAAGGGCAAAGGATTTTTTCCGCAACCCACAACAGGGTGTATAAGCTTAAAGCAAGCAAGCTTATCCCCAAGATGGCGCAGAACATAGTTTCGTTATCTCCGATGCCCCAGGCATCCATGATGAGAAAACCAAGTCCGCTGTCGGTAGCAAAACTTTCTGCCAAAAAAAGTACGGCTACCGCTGTACCGCTGGCTATTCTTACGGCGGTTAAAAGATCAGGAAGCATGGCTGGCCATAATACGTAACGCCATACAGCCAAAGGTCCTGCTTTCATAGAACGCATTACTTTTAAATAAATGGGATCAAGAGCTTTGGTCTTGGCACGCATCAAAAGCAGGATCTGATAGCCTGAGCTTAAGGCTATCAAGGCAATGCGCGAGCTGTCGCCTAGTCCCAACAGCAAAAAGAATACCGGTAGCAGCACGATTTTGGGAAAGGGATAGGTGATAAAAAGCAAAGGTGCGCCGAGAGCATCGGCTTTTTTTGAAAGACCGAGTAAAAGCCCTAAAGGGTAGGCGATGACGGTTCCCAAAAGCAGTCCTGATGAAAGTCTTAGGGTACTTATCAAAAGATGTGACGAGAACATGGGATCGCTTTGTAACGCTGCGAATTGCTTAAGGGTATTTTCAGGAGTTGGGATTATTTCTTCCGTGCAGACAAAAGATGCAAGTTGCCATAAGATTAAGAGTAAAAATATGGCGACAAGGTAGCGAAGAAGACCAAAAAGCAACGAGCGTTTCATATTTAGTGGTTTTTAAATTTTAGCAAAGCCGTTGTGCATAAGACGCAATTTCTGATGCAAGGTTCTGACGATTAAAGAGAATTCGGCTTTTTCACGTATCAAAGGATCTGGGGCAGTTGAATACAGCGGATTGTCAAACAGGAAAAACTCTTTTGAACCCAAAGGCCCTAAGATCAGGATCTGTTTTCCAAGATATACGGCTTCGCTTAAATCGTGGGTTACCGTGATCAGGGTACAATGCCTTTCGTATAACAGCTTTTTTAAGAGATCCTGCAATCTTTCTTTTAATACGGCATCAATAGCGCTAAAAGACTCGTCCAGAAACAAAAGTTTCGGCGAGGCTATAAGCGCACGAGCAAGACACAGGCGCTGGCGCTGACCTCCTGACAATTCGTGCACAAAACGTCTGTCAAGTCCGTCAAGTTCGAGCTCATGCATCAAAAATCTGCATTGCTCTTCGATATTACGTGCTTTTTTAAGTTTCAGCGGCAGGCAGATTTGATCTTTAACCCTCATCCAGGGAAATAAGGCATCTTCCTGCCATACGTAGGCAGAGGACGGTTTTTCCCCTTTAAATTCAAGTTTACCTGAAATTTTCGGCAGCATTCCTGCCAAAGTTTTAAGCAAGGTGGTCTTGCCGCAACCTGATCCTCCGACAATACAAAGTGCAGAACCTTCATCAAGCTCAAATGAGATCCCTGCACTTGAGAAAAATCCTGCTCTGCCGGTACTTAAATTATTTGCAATTATAGAAAAACTCATAAAAATTATGATGTTATCTGCGTATTAAAGATGACGGTTCCTGAATTTTCTTGATAAGTTTTTGGGAAATCATCCATTGTTCAACTCTTAATACCTCGTCATCTGAAGGTAAAGGAGGCAGTTGATCGTCGGTGTTAAAAAGAGAGAAACGCAGCATCTGATAATTTTCGGCAGCAGCTTTTGGCAGCAGTCTTTTTTCTACCATGAAGGTACGGTATGTTTCTGGATCAGCTTCGATTAAAGCTACGCTTTTTGACAAAGCGCGGCGGAATCCCTGCAATTTTTCAGGAGACAGCAGATTTTTTTTCACGGCGATCACGGCCAAAGCTTCGTGTAAGTTGCGATCATCCCAAATAACTCGACCTCCTTTGCATTCAAGTAGCGTAAGCAAAGGCTCGGGCAACAGCGCCGTATCGATTTTCCCTGAGAGCAGCATCTGCAGTCTGACGGGGATCTGTTTTACTTCAACTTCGTGCAAAGCCTCTTGGGCAAGGGCTGTACTTTCTCTCATTCTTTGCAAAAGATAGGCAATGATAGTGCCTGAACTTACCGCAGTATCGGTCTTGTTAAGATCTTTTAGCGAAGTTATTTTATCTTTGATCTTGGGGGATACGGCAAGACCAAAATGTCTTTGCAAGGGCGTGGTGTGGGTAGTTGATGCGATCACCTCCAAACAAGCTCCCGACGCATTGTTTAGGATCACGTTCATAAGATCCCCAAAATACCCGTCAAGTCTGCCTGCTTTTAAGGCAGCAGATACCTCAAGCGCACTTTTAAAGGGTAAGGTTTTAACCTCCATCCCTTCGGCCTTAAAAAGTCCTTGCTTTGCGGCATTTTCTATCAATACTGAATCGGCTGCTGGTAATATGCCTAAAGTAAGTATCTGGGCATGCGCGTTAAAAGAACACAGCAATCCAGCAAAAGTTGCTAAAAGTATGAATTTTTTCATGCAAATGATCTGAGTATTTAAATTTTCTGCTACTAAAGCAGGCACAGAAGGTTTGACTTTATTTTGATAAAACAGTGTAACATGCCAAAGCGTAGTAAAAAATTTTGCGCAACAGCTGACGGATAAGCTCTTTGCGGCTTAAAAGCAGTCTTTTACAAAAGATGCCGCTTTAGGATTTAAAATCAAATTTTAGTGAAATATCCAGTAAAATAGCCATATTTTTCAAAGATTGACTTAAGGTTTCATACATGGTGATCATAGGCATCGACCCTGGATCCCGTTTTACAGGATACGGGGTGGTGGAGAGCCTTAAGGGGCAGGTACGTTACAGAGGATCCGGCTGTATCTCTACAGGCAGAGGTCCTATGGCAGAAAGATTGCGCATCATTTATGCCGGGGTATCGCAACTTATTACCCAGTTTCATCCTCAGCAGATGGCAATTGAAGAAACTTTTCTTTCAAAAAACGTACAATCCACGGTTAAGCTTTCAGAAGCCAGAGCTGCAGCCATGGTTGCAGGAGCTAATGCTGAGCTTATGGTTTTTGAGTACACTCCTCAGCAAATAAAACAGTCCGTGGTAGGTTACGGTTGGGCCGATAAACAGCAGGTGCAGTATATGGTGCGCCGTATTTTGAATTTAAACGGTTCGCCTCAGGCAGATGCAGCCGACGGTTTGGCTTGTGCCATCTGTCATGCTTACACCCAAAGCGTAACTTCGGCCATGGGAGATAACGTGGCAGATCGTTATTCGGTACATGGACGTTTGAGAATATCTTAAAAGTTAAGGAAGATTATGATAGGCAGTTTGCGCGGAAGACTCATAAGAACGGACGGCAGCACGGCGCTTATCGAGGCCGGCGGAGTCGGGTATGAAGTTGAGATGCCCGAAAGCTCCCTTACAGCCTTACCGCGTGACAGCGCGTCGGAGGTCTTTGTTTACATTCATCATATCGTGCGCGAGGATGCGCAGATCCTATACGGCTTTACCGATCTGGCTTCGCGTTCGCTCTTTCGCATTCTCATCAAGGTAAACGGGGTGGGGCCAAAAAGTGCATTGGCCGCACTTTCAACCTTCAGCGTGGAAAGCTTCATTGCCGCCGTACTTGATAACAGCAGCAGGCAGCTTCAACAGATCCCTGGAGTAGGTAAGAAAACGGCTGAGCGCATGATAGTCGAACTTAAAGATACGCTTTCAAAATTCTCGCAGACACCGACTGCCGAGATAAAAAGCAATGCCGAGAGCAGAGGCGAATGTTTTGACGAGGCGGTTGCCGCACTGGTGGCGCTTGGCTACAAGGAAAATGAAGCGCTCAGATATTGTAAGGCAGTGCAAAAAGAAGCCGATACCGCAGAAAAAATGATCAAAGCGGCACTGCTTTTAATAAGTAAGAATAAAGGACGTTAAAAATGGCGGCAAATGATGTCGGTATAGTAGCCGATGCCCTTGAGGTGTCAGAAGAGTTGCGTCCTGAGAAAAGTGTTGACGAAGCACTTGATGAGGTACGCGGATCGCAGGAAGATCGTGCCTTAAGACCTCAGTATCTTAGGGATTACATAGGTCAGGATGATGTGAAACGTCAGCTTGAGGTTTATATAAAAGCTGCAAAAAAACGCGGAGAAGCCCTCGATCATGTGCTGATTTTCGGACCGCCGGGCCTTGGAAAAACCACGCTTTCAAATATCATCGCCAATGAGCTTGGGGTCAGCATTTCGCAAACTTCAGGTCCTGCTTTGGAAAAAAAAGGCGACGCAGCCGCGCTTTTGACCAATCTTCAGCCAAGATCGGTGATCTTTATAGACGAGATCCACCGCCTCTCTCCCGTGGTCGAGGAGTTCATGTACCCAGCGATGGAGGATTATCGCGTCGATATCATGACTGGCGAGGGACCTTCGGCGCGTTCTATAAAATTAAGCTTAAACGAGTTTACTTTAATAGGAGCGACCACGCTTGCAGGAACTTTGACTTCTCCGCTTAGGGCAAGATTCGGCATCATTCTTCAGCTTAAATATTACAAGCCTGAAGAACTTGAAGTGATCATAAAAGCCAATGCCAAAAAACTTGAAATAGGGATTTCGGAAGAAGGAGCAAAAGAGATTGCCAAACGATCCCGCGGTACTCCACGTATTGCCAACCGTTTGTTAAAACGCGTGCGCGATGTGGCCGAGGTTAAAGGAGACGGGATCATTACGCTTGAGACGGCGCGCGAGGCTTTGGAAATGCTGCGTATAGACGAGGACGGTTTTGACGAATTCGATCGCGCTTATCTGCGTACCATTCTTTTTGATTTCGGCGGCGGCCCTGTGGGCATAGAGTCATTGGCCGCATCCTTAGGACATGATCGCGATACGCTCGAAAATGTAGTCGAGCCTTATATCATTCAACAAGGATTCGTACAGCGTACGCGCACGGGACGCATGGCAGGACGCAAAGCCTATGAAAAGTTCAAATTGCCTTTTCCCGGCAACGATTTAAAACAAGAGGCACAAGAGATACAAGATGAATGATAATTTTTCTGCAAAATTCAGAGTTTATTTTGAAGATACCGACGCTGGCGGGATCGTATACTATGCCAACTACTTGAAATTTTGCGAAAGAGCTCGCAGTGAGTGGCTTAGACAGGATAATTTTTCTCAGCAGGAACTGCTTGAAAAAAATGCCTGCGGTTTTGTAGTTTACGAGATCCACGGGCGTTACCTTAAATCGGCCAAACTTGACGACGAACTTTTGGTAACCGTCAAACCGGTGCAATTAAAACGCCTGTCCCTCACCATGTTTCAAGAGGTCTATAATCAGCGCGGGCAGAAGCTCTTTGAGCTGACGGTGACTTTGGCTTATACCGATCTTAAAAAAGGCAAGCCTAAAGCCATAGATCCTCAGATCAGAGCTTTTATAGAAAAAAGAATCGATAACGATCCCGAGAAAAAAACGGATAAATAAATGCAAAACGGTGAGCTGTCCTTTACAGAACTGATCTTAAACGCCAGCCTTCTGGTGCAACTGGTGATGTTTTTTCTGGTGTCTTTGAGCGTGATCTCCTGGACCATCATCATTCAGCGTTCTTCAGTGTTCAAACGCGGTCGTCAAAGAGCCGATGAATTTGAAGATCGTTTTTGGTCCGGTATAGATCTCAACAATCTCTATCAGGATTGCATGCGTCGCCAGCAGGATCTTACCGGACTTGAGGTTATCTATGCTTCAGGTTTTAAAGAGTTCGTGCGTTTGGTAAACTCTGGACCTGCCGAACAGGAAGTGGTGATGGATGGTACTTATCGGCAGATGAAAGTAGCCGAGTCTAGGGAAATTGAAAATCTTGAAGCGCATCTGACCACGCTTGCAACCATAGGATCCATCAGTCCGTATATAGGTCTTTTCGGGACGGTGTGGGGCATTATGCATGCTTTCGTAGCTTTGGCTGCCGTCAAAAATGCTACCTTGTCCATGGTTGCGCCTCCTATTGCCGAAGCTCTGATAGCTACGGCCATGGGTTTGTTCGCAGCAATTCCCGCCGTGATGTTTTACAACCACTTTGCGGCAAAATGCGAAGCGTTGGAAAACCGCTTTGACAATTTTATGGACGAGTTCGCGACTATTCTGAATCGTCGTCTGGTTACCGTAAAATCGCAGTTGAAGCGTGAGGAGAGTCAACACCAGGAGAGTGTTCAAAAGCCTCAGAATTCAAGAAGCGAAGAAGCTTATCAAAGCGTGCCGCCGATGCGCACCGTGCCCCCGCGTTATCCTGAAAATCAAGCCGGTCAAAGAGTTCAGGCTCCTGCTTATCAGCAGCAAAAATTTGCTTCGCATCAGAGCCCTCGCGCTTTTGATCCCAGAGCAGCACAGGAAGGTCCCAGGTATTTAACCCCGGGGGTAAACGGTGATCAGGAACGTGCCGCAAGGCAGCAGGCTCAGCGTCTGGCTCAGGCACGCCAGAATTCCGGGTATGTACATAACGGAGAAACACGCTGATGCAAGCGGTCAGAAGAAGACGCAAATCGCGTGCCGTGGCACAGATCAACGTAGTTCCTTACATCGACGTGATGCTGGTACTGTTGGTGATCTTTATTGCCACTGCACCTGTGGTGATGCAGGGCGTGACCGTGGATCTGCCCCAGGCTCAGTCGGAAACCATGAATGAGGATCAGCGTACTCCAATTATTGCTACCGTCGATGCAACTGGGCAGTATTTTGTGAGTATGGACACTACTACTGAAAAAATGCAGGATTTAAATGAACTGACTGCTTATGTGGCTTCGGAATTATCAAAAGATCCTCAGCGCCCGGTAGTGGTACAAGGAGATGCTCATGTCGACTACAACAGTGTCATCCAATTGATGAATGCTTTAAAAGAAGGCGGGGTCAAGAGCGTGGGACTGGTCACCGAGCCTGCTGATACGGGTAGTGCCAAATGAAGCTCGGAACTGCAGGTGTCATAGCCGTTGCCATTCATGTGATCATCGCCGCGGCTCTTATCATCAACGTTTCGCTTGATCGACCTGAAAAACCGCAGGATTCTCAAGGGGAGATCATGCATGCGACCTTCGTTCCTCCTGTCAAGGGAAATCCCAAAGGAGGAGCGGCTGCAGCTCCTGCTGCTGCACCGGCTCCTGCTGTAGCAAAAGAGGAAGTAAAGCAGCAGGAGAAATCTGATGAGGATTTAAAATATCAGATTAAAAAACAACAACAGGCAGAAGCCGAGCGCCAGAAGATCATAGAGCAGCAAAAAATTGAAGAGCAGCAAAAAGCTTTGGCTTTGAAGAAAGCTCAGGCTGAAAAGAAAAAGCTTGAGGAGCAAAAGCAAAAGCTTGAAGAGCAGAAAAAAGCTCAGGAATTGAAGCGTCAACAGGAAGAAAAGGCAAAAGCCGAGGCCAAGAAGAAAGCCGAAGAAGAAGCCAAGAAGAAGGCTGAGGCGGACGCAAAGGCCAAAGCAGATGCCGAAGCCAAAAAGAAAGCCGAAGCAGAAGCTAAAGCAAAGGCAGAAGCCGACGCCAAGGCAAAAGCTACAGCAGATGCCAAAGCCAAAGCGGATGCCAAAGCAAAAGCTGCCGCCGCGGCACGGGCAGATTCTCTTGAAGATGATATTCTGGGAACAGAAGACGGAGATCCTGTGAACGGCAAAGGTCTTGGACAGGGCGGCGGGGCTGCCGACGGTTACGGCTCTAAGATCCGCACTCTCATCGAGCAGAACTGGCGAGTTGATCCTTCGATGAACGGCAAGAGCGTAAAGGTGACTCTTGAGGTGGGAGCAGATGGTACCGTCAAGAGTCAGAGCTGTCAGGGAGATGCTCACGTGTGCAAATCGGCTGAGGATGCCATCACCAATATAGGCATGTTCCCCATGCCTCCTAAGGGCTGTGCCGAATGTTCAGTAATTCATGTGACCATGACCCCGAAGATTTAGCTTACATTTGCAAGGTACAGTGCTTGTTTTCTCTTTAAATCAAGGCACTGTGCTAAAATTCAACCAATCACGGAACAAGGAGATTGTTTTAATCATGCTGAAGAAATTTTTGGCGGTGATTGCCGTGGCTTTGGCTGCCGGACAGGCTCAAGCCGCATTGCAGATTGAGATCACCGGCGGTATCAACGAAGGGCACCGTATTGCGGTTATCCCTTTTACCCAGTCTGCGTCTTTGAAAACCGACATTGCTCAGGTAGTGTCATCGGATCTTACCCGCTCGGGTAAATTCAGTCCCATTGCCATGACTTCTCTGCCCCAAGGAAGTGTCACCAACGGAGAAATCAACGTGGACGTTGCCGCTCAAAGCGGTGCTGAAGTTGCTGTTACCGGTGCGGTCACTCCTGCAGGAAACGGTTATAACGTGGAATTTAAGGTAACCGGTCTTCAGGGAGTAAATAAGGGCAAAGTTCTGGCTCATTTTGCCGGAAACGCACCTGCCGCTTTGATGAGACAGGCAGCTCATCGCGTATCAGACAGAGTTTATGAGCTTTTTACCGGACAGAAAGGAGCGTTCCGTACCCGCATAGCCTATGTGGTATCAAGAATTGGCAAGGGCGGTTATCCTTATACTCTGATGACTGCCGACTACGACGGCTACAACGAAAAACCGGTGTTGAAATCTACTCAGCCCATCATGACTCCTACTTGGTCTCCTGACGGTACGCGTTTGGCTTATGTAAGTTTTGAGAGCAGACAGCCGGCAATTTTTGTGCAGGACATCAACTCTCACAAACGTACCAAACTTGCGTCGTTCCCTGGATTGAACAGCTCGCCTTCTTGGTCCCCCGACGGCTCCAAGATCGCCATGACCTTGTCAAAAGACGGTCAGCCCGATATTTATTATTACGATCTGGCATCGGGGACTTTAAACAGGGTGAGTAACAGCCGTGCCATCGATACCGAGCCTACTTGGTCGAGTGACTCCAGATCTTTGTACTTTACTTCAGAGCGCGGCGGCAGAGCACAAATTTATAAATATGATTTTGCCAGCCGTAATACTGAGCGTGTAACTTACCAAGGACAGATGAATCTGTCTGCAAGAGCCATACCCGGTTCCAACTCGCTCATCGTGGTCACCCGTCAGAACGGATATCGTGTGGCTCGCGTCGATGCCGACGGCAGCCTTTACATGTTAACTACATCTTCTTTGGATGAGTCGCCGAGTGTGGCTCCGAACGGAAGTATGGTAATATACAGCACGGTGTATCAGGGCAGAAAAGGACTGGCTCTGGTCTCTGCTGACGGACGTTTCAAGGCCAATCTGCCTACTTCGCAAGGAGAGGTGGGATCGCCTGCTTGGGGTCCTTTGCTTGAAAAGTAATGAAACAGCCTGAAAACAGTTGAAAATCAGCATAGAAAAGAGAGATTGAAAATGTTAAACAAATATTTTGTAGCCTTGCTTTGCGGTGCAGCCATGCTTTCACTCAATGCCTGCAGCACCGACGGTTCATCTTCGGAGCTGGTAAATGACGGCAGTGATATTCAGGAAGGTTTGGATTCTGACGGTGCAGTTACCGTCGGCGATCCTTCAGCTTCATCAGACGGATGGAACGGACCTGCTGAATTGCGCGATCAGCATACGGTATATTTCAACTATGATTCCGATCAAATTCAGGATCAGTATATAAGCGTAATGCAGGCTAATGCCCGTTATCTGCGTAGCAATCCCGATGCCAAAGTGATCATTGAAGGTCATACCGACGAACGCGGTACCCCTGAATATAACATAGCCTTGGGCGAGCGTCGTGCCCGCAGCGTGGCCCGTTACATGCAGAATTTGGGTGTCGATATCAATCAGATGTCAGTGGTGTCATACGGTGAGGAAAAGCCTGTAGATCCGTCTCATAACGAATCTGCCTGGTCTCAGAATCGTCGTGCAGTGCTGAATTACTGATTGCTGGCAGGACTTTAAACATGCTAAAAAGAAGCGTCGGATCTCTCCGGCGCTTTTTGTTAGGCGGGAACTATATGAATAAAAGAATAAAATTACTGGCCTTAGCTTCGGCTGTCTTGATAGCTGTGCCGTCTTTTGCCGATGATCTTGAAGATCAGTTGAATGCGCAGCAATCTGCAATGCTTAAGATGCAGAATGATTTTTATGCGATGCAGGATGAATTGAATTCTCAAAACGGCCAGATCGAGGAGTTGCGCCATGAAATCGAGCAATTGCGCGCTCAAATAAACAGTTTGCAGCAATCGTCTCAAGCAGCCCAAAACGCTCAAAGCGAAGAACCTGCGGCAGGTAATGATAATAAGCCTGCAGCATCCGCTGCTTCAGCCTCCGGGACCGACAAAAAGCAGCTTGCAGTTACCGATTCAAAGGGCAACGCTTTGAAGAAGGCAGATGATCAGGCCAAAAAAGCATATAACGATGCCTATCAGCTCGTGGTTAAAAATAAATTGTCAGAATCTGAGACTGCTTTTAAAAATTACCTTGAGAACTATCCTGATAATGAGTTGACTCCTAATGCCTGGTATTGGTTCGGACAGGTACAATTTAAAAAGGGAAAGTTGCAGGATGCCCGTGTCAGTTTCCTAAATGCAGCCGGCTTTAAAAATTCTCCCAAACGTCCTGATTCTTTGTATAAGTTAGGACTTATTTACAAAGCCCAGGGAGATCAAGATAAGGCTAAGCGTTTCTTTGAAGTGGTGGTGAAGAATTATCCTGACGATACTTCCGCTCAGCTTGCGCAAAAGCAGCTTTCAATGTAAAAAAAACCCGGAATTGCTCCGGGTTTTTCATCGAATGTTTTTAAAGAGCCTTCAGGAAATCAGCTACTTCCTGATCCTGGCAGTTGGCATAGAACATTTCTGCAAACTGAGGATCGTCGATGGTGTCTTTGACGAATTTAGGATCAAGACCCTTGAGTACTTCGATCAAAGGACGATGAGTGATGGTCTTGACGTGATCCAAGATCTTCTTGTTGCTCTGCTCGGCTTCCACTCTCTCGGGAGGATAGCCGCCGCCGAATTTGTTTACAAAGAGCTTTTCAAAGGTATAGCGCAAGTTGAGTTCGCCGCCCCAGCCGAAGCCTAAAGCATAAGGCAGGGAAATGGCGTTGCCGCCGTTGATCTGGGTAAAGAGGTAGGAGTCAACCGGGTTTGCAACGTGACCGCACTCGACACCGGGGAATGAATTCAAAGCAAGGCAGGCGCCTTCACCGGTACCGCATCCGGTTACCACGAAGTCGGCAGCTTTGGTATTGAGAACGATGGCGGCCAACAAACCGTTCATCACATAGGTCAAACGACGTTTGTCACCTGCAGTGTACATGCCGTAGTTGAAAACGGTATGACCGTGAGCTTCGGATACATTCTTCAGCTCTCTGAAGATGATGGGGTTCTTATCAGCCTGAGAATTTTCCAAAATAAGTGCGATCTTCATCATAAATCTCCAAAAGATCTTTAAAATAGACTGTCAATATAATAGTTCTTAAATCGATTTTAGGCA
>JALEXT010000118.1 GCA_022779845.1 Succinatimonas sp. | reverse complement strand
TGTCCCAAGGCAAGCTCGTCTGGGTAAGCATCGTAACCTATGCCGCGCATGTTGTGATCGCCGGTAGCAGCAAGGATGGTACGGTTTGCAAGTTTCGGATCTTTCTTGACCTCACTGATGAAGCGTCCGTATTGATCGTTTGCATAACGATAAGTGGCAAAGAGAGTGGTGGTATTGGGGTAGGGGAAACGTTTTAATTCCTCAGCGCTAAGTTCAATGGTTTTAGGCTCCACATTCTCGGCTACGCGAAAAGGCGGGTGGTTGGAGATGGAGAGAGTAAATACCAATAAAGGTTGATCGTGCTTTTCGCGCAGGACCTTGAGTACTCCGCGCCACATATACTCGTCGTCAACTCCCCAGGCAAAGGAGGTGGCATCAGGATACCATTGCATCAGCGTACTCATCTCATAGACCTCGTCCATACCGATGCGACGGAAATAATTATTCATATCGCGCCAGGAACCCTGACAGCCGGTGACGAAAACGATGCGATATCCTTTTTCTTTGAAGGCTCTTAAAGAGTTGGTGATGTAATCGCGCTCTCCCTGAGTTGAGGTGGAGAGATTGAGATCCGGTACTTCAAGCAGAATGCGGGTAAGGCTGTCCATGGTACCGTTACCTTCTGACAGAAAATTACGGAACCAAAAATCCTCTTTGGTATGGCGTCTTAATTGCCCGAAAAGATCCCTTTTTTTAGGATCGTCATAAAGCGACATATGGGTGCTCATGCTTTCTTGAATTGAGATCACGAGATCGGGCGGATTTTTCTCAAGAAATTCGTTTTTTGGAGTGGTAAATTCAAGCGGCGCGTACAAATTGTCAGCAGCAGGCGCTTCAATTCCCAAAGCAGCGTAGTTTTTTTGAATTTGTGAAAGCTCAACTTCAGGGATCACCGCTTGCTGGCGTGCCCATTTGCGGGCCCAGTGCAAGGCGGCAGGTCCGTTGGGAACGGAGAGGTTGACGAGGGGATCTGATGAAACCTGGGCACTGTTTTGTCTTAAAGGGAAGGTGCCGAAAGATCCGCGCAAAGCCGCTGCATCCAAAATGATGAAAAGAGCGATTAAGGCAAAGGTTGAGAGTTTTTTCTTCGGTAATTTTATAAAGGATGACACACGAGATCTTAGCTTAGAGAAGATCCATAAATAGCCAGCTGAACCTGCGATGCAGGCCAAGACTCCCGGGATCAGCGGATAATCTTCGTAGAGGGTTTTTAAGGTGGCAACGGGATCTTCTTGCAAGAAAGCAAAGAAGAAAACGTCGATGATACGGCTGTAGGTCAGATAGTAGTAATAGTTTATGACCGTGAGCAACAGTACGTAAAGAAAACCTAACAGATTGAAGATCCAGAATATTCTCTGGTAGAACTTGCAGAGATTTTGACGCCAGCCAAAAAGAAAGGCCGCCAACAGTGCCGGAAGGAAAGCCTGAGCGGCGTACTTTAAGTCAAAAAGCACGCATTTTTCTAAAAACACCGAAAATACCGGAGTACCCCATGTTTTGAGTACGGCTTCCTCGGTAAAACTGTGGATGAAGATCACTCGGCCTGCGGTCATTAGCAAAAAAGCGATGATAAAAGCAGGCAGCAGTGCAGAAAGGGTAAATCTTAAGTGATTTTTAAAACTAGAGAAATTGTGATCGGTAATGTTCATGAGAAAAAAGCATAACAATCAATGACAACTTGCTATTTTACCAAAGAAAAGCAATTAAAGACTTAGCCGTGCCTGAAAGAGCTTTTGTCTAAGTCAATTTAATTTGCTACCTTTTTGCTCACTGATTTTGTCCAAGTGGTGCAGGAAACTTTTTCCTGAGATCCTGATCATGGGATCAATAGATGTTTAATGGTAATTATTTTATGGAACTCTAGAAAATTTTAGCTTTCATAAAAAAGCCTCCCAGAGGGAGGCTATATAAAACTACTGATTCAAAGCCTTGCTCAGATGAGGCAGGTGCTGAACCAAGGGAAGAACACGATGAGCAGGAATACCACGCAGTATCCAATGAAGAAGGGGATCTCACCTTTGGCAATTTGTCCCATGGAAAGCTTGGTAACCGAAGAAGCTGCAAAGAGGTTTACGGCCACCGGAGGAGTCATGGTGCCTATAACGTTTGAAATCGACACGATGAGACCGAAGTGGATCACGTTGATCCCCAATGATTCTGCAACCGGCCAGAGCAGAGGTACCAACAGCACGCAGGTAGCGATACCTTCAAGGAAGGTGCCGAAGATCAACAGCACGAAGGCAACGATCAGGCAGTAGGCAGTAGCAGAGAGGCTCCAGGAGTTGATGAGATCGATGAGGGTCTGGGAAATTCCTGCATAGGTAAAGAGCCAGGAGAAAGCGGTGGAGGTGGCAATGATGAAGAGCACCATGGCAGATCCTCTGCCTGAGTCCACGATCACGTTCCAAAGCTTGTTGTATGGCAACTCTTTATAAACGAATACGCCTACGATGAAGGCATAAACGGTGGCTACGGCTGCTGACTCGGTAGGAGTCAGAAGTCCTGAGTAAATACCGCCCAACACAATCACCGGCAACATTACGGCCAAAGCAGCTTTCCAGGCAGCTTTGCAGAATTCGACGAAGGAAAGGTGCTCGGTGGATTTAGGCCAGTTCTCCTTGCGGGAAAGACCGATGGAAACTACGGCCAAAACCACGGCGATCATGATGCCTGCTACCAAACCGCCTTTGAACAGATCACCGATGGATGAGGAAGTGATGGTACCGTAAACCACCATGATGATGCTCGGAGGAATGATGGGGCCCAAGCCGCCTGCTACGGCCAACAAGCCGGCAGAACGCTCTTTTGGATAGCCGCGCTTAATCATTTCAGGGTAGAGCATGGAGCCGATGGCGATCACGGTGGCAGGAGCAGATCCTGACAGAGCTGCAAAGAAAGCGCAGGAAATGATCATCACGTAGAACAAACCGCCGCGTACGCCGCCTACTACGGAGTTGGCCAAATCAACGATACGACGGGAAATGCCGCCCTGAGTCATGAGATTGCCGGCCAGCACGAAGAAAGGAATGGCCATGATCCCTGAGGAGTCCAAAGCAGTGAAGATACGCTGGGCTACTACGGTAACCGGCATATCGATGTAAAAAAGAGTAACGGCAGTTGCAGCGCCCAAAGCAAGGGCAATAGGAACGCCGATGATGAGCAGCAGAATAAATCCGCCAAAAAGAATGAGTGCTGTCATTTATGCATGCTCCTGCTGATCTTTTGCTTTAAGCGGGGCTTTAAGCAATTTAAAGAAGATGATGGTCTGCACCACGGTGATGAAGCCGAAGGCCACGGGAAGAACCAAATAAGGGATCCACATGGGCAGGCTAAGACCTGCGGAGACCTGACCGGTAGCAAGCTGTTTTAGCACCAACTCGTAGGAAGTCATGGTGATCATGACGGAGAAGGCGATGATCACGGCTTTTACGATCAGCTGCAAGACACGCTTTAAAAACGGCGGGCATTTTTCGGTAACGGAAGTGATGGCAATTTGAGAGCCGTCACGCAGACCGGCTTCAGTGGCCAACAAAGTCATATAAACCATGCAATATCTTGCCAGTTCGTCAAACCAGGAAATACCGGCATGGAACACATTTCGGTTGGCAACCTGTCCGAATTCAGCAAGACACATGACGATGAAGCAAACGGCGATGATGACGTTTTCAAGCCGTTGCAGATTGCGTCCTAAAGGATTCATCTGAATATCCTCGGCAACCCCCGCACAGGCGGGAGGGGAGAAAAGCTGAGCTTTTTGTCCCTTGATTGATGGAAAGTCGGTTCAAATATTTGAACCTCGGCAGTCACAGACTGCGGCCTTACGTTCGTATCTAAGCGCCCAAAGCGCGTCATCCTCCGAATATTGTGAATGTTATGCGGACGGAGGATCCTCCACATTGCATGCTTTTTTAAAAAACTGAGAGCACCTAGGTGCTCTCAGAGATTTATATTTTAATTTAAAAAAGCTCTCACGTGAAATTACTTGGCAGAAGCAACGGCTTCTT
>JALEXT010000100.1 GCA_022779845.1 Succinatimonas sp. | reverse complement strand
CGGAACTGATAACCGCTGAAAGCATCTAAGCGGGAAGCAGGCCTCAAGATGAGTCATCCCGAACTTTAAGTTCATAAAGACCGTTGAAGACTACGACGTTGATAGGCCGGATGTGGAAGCGCTGTGAAGTGTGAAGCTTGCCGGTACTAATTGTCTGAATGTCTTGGCCATACAACCCCGGAAAACATCTTTTTTGTCACGCTTGATTAAATACCTACCACTACTCCTCAGCTGTTTTAAGTTTTATCCCTTTTGCCTGGCGGCTATAGCGCTGCGGTACCACCTGTTCCCTTTCCGAACACAGAAGTGAAACACAGCCGCGTCCATGGTAGTGCAACGTACGTTTGCGCGAGAGTAGATCACTGCCAGGCTCCCTATTCGCTGATATGGCTCAGTTGGTAGAGCGCACCCTTGGTAAGGGTGAGGTCCTGAGTTCGATTCTCAGTATCAGCACCATCTTTGATTACCTCCTTTTGATTAGGAGGTTTTTTTTTATCTTCTTAAAGCTTCCAATTCAGAACAGTGATTGGTGAATCTGCGGTCAGAGCTTCTTGGGAAGGCTTTCCATTTTTTTGATCTATCTTGTCCTGTTCTTTTTTGTAGGCAAGAGAGTTTAGTGCTTTATCTATTTTTCCTCGTAAAGGCTTTACCAGATCAGCTCTTCTCAGACTTACTCCGGCACAGATACATTGGAGGTATGCTAAAGAGGAGATCCTTTCTGCTGTTACGACAGTTTGATCATTGTCAGTAACGGTATTTAGACTCAGAGGACTCACTTCGTTTAAAGGAGATCCTGCAGGACACAGAGTCAGTAAAGAAGCTCCGTTTTCTTGCGCTATGAGTGCTGCTTGAAGTAGATCTTTTGTATTTCCTTCTGCTGAAATCAGTATGAGTATTTCACCTGCGTGCAAAGAAGCACAGGCGCGTAACAGCAGGGCAGGATCTGAGTAAAATTCGCAGTGCATCCCAAGATCCAGCAACTTTGATGAAAAATCCTGTGCTGTAAAGGAGGATAGTCCTTGTGCAGCGACAACAATTCTTCCTGATTGTGACACCAAATCTATTGCTCTTGCCATAATATCGGCATTGATGTCACGTTCTGCTTTTTTTAAAGTGATAACCAGAGAAGTGAAAACTTTGGTAATGACGTCAGAAACAGTATCGCCGCTATGTATGCTCTTAAGTGCGGGATCCTTTTCTTCATTTACTGCTTTTTTAAGCTCAAGTTTGAATTCGCGAAATCCCGAAGTTCCGAAGCGAGTACAAAATCTGCATACGGTAGGCTGCGATACTCCCGATCTTTTTGCCAATTCGGCAATATTTTCACAAGCTGCCTGTTTCGGATCATCCAATATAGATTTTGCAATTGCTTTTTCACCTTTTGACAGTTCCCCGGCAACGGCACTGATCCTGTCTAATATACAAATCTGCATCAGACGATGTCTCCGATATTTTTTATGTATCCGTTTTGCAATACATAATGAATTTTGAAATTGTCGTCAAATATCACCAAATCGGCGATATTACCAGGAGCAAGCGTTCCTACCTCTTTTAAGTTTAAGGCATGTGCAGGAGCTGCCGTCGCTGCATATAAAGCTTCATCCAATGTATAGTCGCAGCTGCGTATCAGAAACTGTACGGCGTCAATCAAAGTAATTTCCGTTCCTGCCAAGGATCCTTTTGAGTCAATAAGTCCGCGTTTCTTGTCTATAAAAATTTCGGTTCCCGCAACGCTGAACGATCCTTGTTGTTTAAAGGTTCCGGCGGGAGCTTGCGTATCGGAGACAATGTACATTCTTTCTTTTAATAAAGAGTGCATGAGTTTAATTACTGAAGGATGTACATGACGTCCGTCCGCTATTATTCCCGCACTCACCAGAGGGGATTCCAATGTCGCTCCTATAATCCCCGGATCACGTCCTATGATCGGGCGCATTCCGTTATACAAATGCGTCACCATGTGGACACCGGCTTTGAAGGTGGACAATGTTTCAAAGTAGGATGCCGCGCTGTGTCCTACCGATAATCTGATCCCCGCATTTTGAAGCGCGAGTATATATTTGGGGCGTACATTTTCAGGTGCGATGGTCATGTAGGCTATAAGATCACGTACCTGAGTCAAATATTCAATGTCAGATTCCGCAATTTGACGTATATAACTTTCCGGTTGAAAACCTTTATATAAGTAATTGATGAAAGGACCTTCAAGATGCATCCCCGGACACACGGTGGTATGGTTATTCTTAAAGGTTCTAATTGCTGCTAGAGCTTTGGTTAAGGTTTCACGTTGACAAGAGAGCAGGGTCGGAATAAAAGTAGTTGTTCCTCTTTGCAGTTCGAATGAACGCATGGTTTCCAGCGTAAACACAGTAGGATCGTTGGTAAAGGAGGCCCCTCTGCAGCCGTTGACCAACAGATCAATAAATCCGGGACTGACGTGTTTCCCGTTCAGATCGATTTCTTCTGCTGCGGTATTTTGCAACAAAGACGGATCCATCGGAATGATGCGATGATCCTGAACTGCAAAATCACTTACTCCGTTAAATTCCGGTGAAGTGATGTGCAATTGTGCATTGCGGAAAATTGTTGCGCTCATGAGCCGTATCCTTGGTCTTAGTTGGTAGCGATTTGTTCGTTTTTAGAAACTGCTCTTAAGGCCTTTTTCTGCCGTTTGAGTGCAAAATCCGGTTTACCTTTATTTTTTAGATCACGATGTCTTTTTTTTACGTGAGGTTTCTTCTCATCGTCTTTTGTCCGGCGATCGAAACCGCCGTTTCCTGAGGAGGAGGCACGTTTGCGTTTTTTTTCTGATTGATGGAATTTCAAACTTTCTTCATCAGGAAAAGCTGCACAGATATTGCGGATCTGTCTTCTTTCAACCTTACGTCCGGTATAGCGTTCAAGACTTTCCAGCATTTTCAGTTGATCGGCCGTCACCAGCATTATGCAGGTTCCCTCGGCGTTTGCTCGTGCGGTACGACCTGCACGATGCGTGAATACTGCTGCGTTTCCTGCCATATCATAATTGAATACGTAACGTACGTCAGGCAGATCCAGACCGCGGGCAGCCACATCCGTAGCAACCAAAATATCACATTGTCCGTCGCGGAAACGTTTTAACGCGGCTTCGCGTTCGCTCTGATTCATGTCCCCTTCTAGGGTTGCACAGGCAAAACGGTTGCGCTTTAATGCTGAAACCACTCGACCTATGCGATCACGAGTTTTGACAAATACAATGGATCTTCCGCGCATGGTGGTGAGCAGGTGAACTAAAATTGCGGATTTTTGGTTGTCTCCTGCTGCGTAATAAGCACGCAGTTGCAAACGCTCCGGCAACTTTTCTCCGTTGTCTCCTCCTGAAAGTCTGACTTCAAAAGGAGTATTGAGCACGGTATCTGCAAATTCACGAATACCGGCGCCCTCGAGCGTTGCCGAAAACAACATGGTTTGGAAGCGTTTTTGACAGGAGCGCACTATGGCGGCGACGTCGTCACGGAATCCCATGTCCAACATGCGATCGGCTTCATCTATCACCAGGATTTCAACCGGATCTGTATCAAGATCACCTTTTTTCAGGTATTCAAGCATGCGCCCCGGGGTGGCTACGGTGATATTGCGAGGATCTGCCAGCTGATCTTCACGACCTGCTCCTCCTATGATGCTTCCGCAGGTTATATCAGATCCTTCGGTAAGATCTTTTGCTTCCTTGGTGACTTGCAAAGCCAGTTCTCTGGACGGTTCAAGAATTAAAGCTCTGATCCCGTTTTTGTGCGTAAGTGCAAGTCTTGAAATAATGGGAATTAAAAAAGCTGCGCTCTTACCGGTACCGGTGGGAGCACCTCCTAAAATATCAGCTCCTTCCAATGCTTTGGGGATCACCAGTTGTTGGATCGGAGTAGCATTTTCCCAACCTTTGTAAAGTATGTCGTCCTGCAGAAAATCCGGCAGGGGAAATTCTTCAAATTGCATTTATACCCCCTCTTTGCCAATGCGTTTTTGATGACATTTGACTATGGTAGCTACCATTTTTTGTCTTCTAGGGGAGTCCGGTTGACACGTCCCGTTAAACCAGCGAACCAGTTCCAGATCCGTTGCTTCCAAAAGATCCTCATAATCTTTTAAGGTTTCTTCGTCCATATTCGGGAGATCATGCTCTACGAAGGGTAGGAGCATAAGGTCGATTTCTCGCATGCCGCGACGGGATTCCCATTTTATTTTTCCAGAAATTTCCATTTGGCATTTATCCTCAATTAAACCGATACCTGTGCCTTGATGGCAGGATAAGGATCATATCCTTCAAGCTCAAAATCATCGTAATGAAAATCAAACAACGATGATGGAATACGTTTAAGGATCATGTGAGGTAAAGGACGGGGAGTGCGACTTAGTTGCAGTTTTACCTGTTCAAAATGGTTTTTGTAGATATGCGTGTCACCGCCGCTCCAGACAAAATCACCTGGTTTTAAACCGCAAACGGCTGCAGTCATAATAGTCAGCAGTGAGTAGCTTGCAATGTTGAACGGTACGCCTAAAAACATGTCGCAACTGCGCTGGTAAAGTTGGCAGGAGAGTTTTCCGTCGGCTACATAAAACTGATAAAGAGTGTGGCAAGGAGGCAGCGCCATTTTATCCACATCCGAAGGATTCCATGCGCATACGATGATGCGGCGGGATTCAGGGTGATGTTTAATCATTTCAACGGCATTTTTTAACTGATCGATATGTCTGCCGTCAGGTGTAACCCAATCACGCCACTGTTTGCCGTAGACTGGTCCCAAATCGCCGTTTTCATCAGCCCATTCATTCCAAATCCTGACTCCGTTGTCCTGCAGATAGCGGATATTAGTAGAACCTGAAATAAACCACAGCAGTTCATGAATGATCGATTTTAGATGAACTTTTTTGGTGGTGAGCAGAGGAAATCCCTCCGCAAGGTTAAAACGCATCTGGGTTCCGAATACAGAGCGGGTGCCGGTGCGATCATCGCGATCGCATCCTTCTTTCATGATCTTATCTAAGAGATCCAGGTAAACGCGCATTTGGTTGATTCCTTTGTCAGTTTGCAGTCTTGTCTGCAGGACGTTTGACTAAATTTTGGGCAATAACCTTGTCAAGGCCTGCAGCAATCGCATAATCGATATAAAGTTGCCTGATTTCCTCAGAATGAGGCAGTTTGAGGGCTTTTTTCCCTATTTCAAGTAGGTCTTTAAAGTTTACTCGTCGTACCAGGTAACCTATGCGGGAAAGTTCTGAGTAGTTCATCGACAGTTCGGTATAGCCTAAAGACAGTAACATAAGAGCGCCTAAAGGGTTGGCTGCGATTTCTCCGCATACTGCTATTGGTTTGTGAGCCTGACCTGCTTTTTCACATAAATAATACAGGCAACGAATGACAGCCGGATGAAAGGTATCGAGGAATCTTGCTACTTTCGGATTGCCGCGATCTACGGCTAACAGATATTGAATGAGATCGTTTGAGCCTATGGAGAAGAAATCCACCTCTTTTATAAGTTCGTCCATCATGTAGACTACAGACGGTACTTCAAGCATAACTCCGAATTTGGGCATGGGAATTTCTTTTTGGGACAGTTCGGAGATCTCGCGTACAGCATCTTTTAGAATTTTTTTAACGGTATTGACCTCAGAGAGTCTTGAAACCATCGGAAGCATTATTTCAAGATTTCCGTGATCCTTATTGGCTAAAATCATTGCGCGCAATTGGGTTTTTAGGATCTGAGGCTGATCTACGGTGATCCTGACTCCGCGCCATCCCAACAAAGGATTGGATTCCTCAATGGGGAGATAAGACAATGACTTGTCTCCGCCCACATCCAGAGTGCGCATGGTAACGCTTTTACCTTTGAACTGTTTGAGTATGGAACTGTACCATTGACATTGCTGAGCTTCGCTGGGGAAAGATTTGCACAGCATGAAGGATATCTCGGTGCGGTATAGACCGACTCCGTCGGTCTGTTCGGGGAGATTGGTCATTTCCTCCTGACTTAGTCCTGCATTTAATTTGATTTCGATGCGTTGACCGTCAAGAGTGATGCCTTTTTCGAATTTTTCTTTTGAAAACAGATCTTCTTGTTCCCGATCAAGTGTCATCAGCTGACGATATTCGGAAACTACACTTTGAGACGGATCTACCAACACTTCTGCATTTAATCCGTCCACAATGACGTCACGACCGTTAATACTGTTGATATCAAAAAATAATCCTGATACCGACGGGATCCCCAAATCTCTGGCCAATACCGCAGTATGGGAATTTGAGGCACTGTCCATGGAGACAAAGCCGCAAACGCGGTAGCGTTTGAATTCTGCAACCATGGCTGCTGGTAAGTTGCGTACGACCAAGATCACTTCTTCTGAAAGTTCTGAAGTGTACGAGGTAAAGTTCATGAGTCTTGAGAGAATGATCTCACTAAGATCCCGCAGATCAAGATAGCGATCGTGATCGTCTTCTCCTTCGAGATCGGCAAGACGTCTTTCAGCAACAATTTTTACTGCAGAAGATGCGGTCATACCGTTGGCCAGAATTTCCGTATCCACTTCATCCTGAAAGGTAGGATCATCAAGCAAACTGCCGTAGCCGGACATGTATCCGAAGGCTGCTTCCTTTTGTCCGCTTTCGTTCATGTGCAGGGTATTAAGATCCATTTCTGTTTGGAGTTGAAATACCGTTTGGTGGAACAGTTCTTGTTGAACGTAAGGCTCATTAGTATGTTGAATGGTGACGTCGGAGAGTAATACGTCCGGTTGCCACACAACTGCTTTGGCTATGGCAATGCCTCCGGTACCTTGTTCGCCGCGGTAGCGGCGCACGCACCCGGTATCCTCTTCTTTGGAAGCTCTGGATACGGCGATGATTGAAGACATTTGTGCACTCAGAGTGACCAGAAATGATTCTTCAACGGCGCCGAACTGACGTTTTTCCCTGCTTTGAATTACCAAAACACCAAGAAGTTCTCCCTGATAGATAATGGGAACTCCGAGAAATGAGAAAAATTTGTCTTCGCCGACTTCAGGCAGGTATTTAAATTTGGGATCGGACGGGGCATCTGCCAAGTCCAGCAATTCCTGTTTCTGACCTACAGATCCTACCAAACCTTCGCCTAAGCGCAATCTGGCTTTTCCTACGGCTTTTTTATCCAATCCGTCAGTTCCGGCAAGCGTCAGATATTCGCCCAATTCATCTATCAGATAAAGTGAACAACAATCAGCCCCGGTAGCATTTCTGATACTTACTACCAAGAGGGCTATGGCCTCGTTAAGCGAACTTTGCGCCGAGACGTTTTCGGTAATTTGCCTTAAAGCCAGTAGCATTTTGCTCTGACGATCGTCCATATTATCCTCCGCGTTTTTTGCGGCGTTCACCGCCCTGGTTCAAAGTCAGCACTGTAGGTGCAAACTCTGAGAGTACCCTGCGGTAAACATCCTGTTTGAAAGCTACTACCTGACGAACCGGGTACCAGTAGGAAACCCAGCGCCATCCGTCAAATTCGGGGTGTCCCCGACGATCGAACTCGATATGTTTTTGTCTGTCCTTGAGGATCATCAGCAAAAACCATTTTTGTTTTTGCCCTATGCACAATGGTTTTTCATCCCAACGTATTAATCTTTTCGGCAGTTTGTAACGTACCCAGGTTTTAGAGGTACGCAACAGTCTTACCTCGTCACGACGCAAACCCAGTTCTTCGTAGAGTTCGCGATACATGGCTTCGGCTGGAATTTCGCCTGCGTCTATTCCTCCTTGGGGAAATTGCCAGGAGTTTTGACGTATTCTGCGGGCCCATAGCAATTGACCTTTGTGGTTGCAGATCACAATGCCGACATTCGATCTGTATCCGTCTTTGTCTATCACAGAAAATATCTTTTAAAATCTTTCTTTAATGCCTTGTGGCATACCGTATTCCATTATCTCACAGTTAACGCATAAGCCCTGAAAGTGAAATACGGTTACAGTGCCAAGTGTGGGAAAAGCGGTGTTTTTTTAGTGTAAAAATCGAAAAAAGAAAATGAAGCGTAGTGAAGGATATCAGGCCAGCCCTCCTGAAAATGCGGAACAGTTAAAAGAAAGATTATTTTCAATAATGGGAAAAAATTTAAGCGATCTTGCGTCTTTTGCCAAAATTGCTTTGCCGATATCACCTCTGCATGGAAAGGGATTTCAGGGAGAACTGATGGAAAGATTATTGGGAGCTTCCGCACCCGGACTTCCGATCCCCGATTTTCCAAACTTGGGTATAGAACTTAAAACAGTGCCGGTATCGGAGGATTTTAAGGCGCTTGAGTCGACATTTTTTTGTTCCGCACCGCTTAATGAAGTACGAGTGAAACGTTTTGAAGACAGCATTCTTTTTCACAAAATAAGTCGGGTGCTGTTTGTTTTCCTGGTTTCTCCTAGGAATTTTTCTTATGAAAAACGTTATGTGGCAGGGTATCGTTTCTGGTCTCCTGCAAAAGAAGATTTGGCTCTTATAAGGCAAGATCATGAGGAGCTTATGGAAAAGGTTGCCCTAGGAGGTGTTGATGAGATCAGCGCCCGTAACGGCAATGTAATTCAAATGCGTCCGAAAGCAGCCAACGGAAGAGCTCTTACCGATTGCGTGGGTCCGGACGGGACTATGATAAAAGTCAGACCGCGCGGTTTTTACATGCGGCGCGCGTTTATGCAAAATCTTATAGACAGTTTTAGAAAATCAAGTTGATTTGTTTATTCAGAATCGGAATGTAAGTCGGAAAATACGTATAAATCAATGAATTTCTTTAAATATACAATAATACCTATATATAACAAAGTGTTATTTTTTTTATTAAAATTATAATTTTTTCTTACAATTTGTGAATCTTAGCGGATAATCATTAACTTTATTGTTAAATAACAACGTGTTATTAGGTGCGTTTTATTTATAAAAAGATAAATTTTCTTATTCTGGTATCTTAAAGTGATAGATATCAACTATGCATAATAATTATATGCAATATTAAAATATGCGCGCTGGATTTTTTTTAGGTTACAATGCATGTATAAAAAAATAAAACATAGGCATGCACTGGTTAGAAATCATTTGCTGCCTGGTGAACAGACGTCCTTTTAGGATGTAAAGATGCTGGAGGAGCAATAATGAGCGTTTCCAAAAGATTTAAAGAAAAGAAACTTACCGTTTCTTTCTACATAAAAAAAGAAGCAGTGCAGGGAGCTAAACAGATTGATTTGTTGTGTGAGCATAACGGTTGGCAACCTGTGGCAATGAAGCCGCAGCGCAACGGTACTTATCGCGGCTCAATCACGGTAAACTTAGGTGAAAAACCTTCGTATCAATATCGTTTCAGATATACCATGCCTGACGGTGCGGTTAAATATGATAATGATTGGGATGCGGAAATGTATACTCCGAATCCGTTCGGAGGTGAGAACTCTGTCTTTTCCGCTGTCAAGAATAGTTAAAAATTTTTGTATTTTTCTTGACAAAGATCAAGAATACTCATAAAATGCGCACACAATTTGTCGCGGGGTGGAGCAGGGGTAGCTCGTCGGGCTCATAACCCGAAGGTCATTGGTTCGAATCCTTTCCCCGCAACCAAATTGAATTTTCAGTCGCGGGGTGGAGCAGGGGTAGCTCGTCGGGCTCATAACCCGAAGGTCATTGGTTCGAATCCTTTCCCCGCAACCAATCAATAGATCGCATGAGGCGATCTTTTTTTTTATCTTGAAGATCCCAAAAAAATTCCCGCCTGGTTAAGCGGGAACTGAATTGTGCCGGCAATTTAATTTCTTACATTGCCAAGTTCTACCCACAACGGTGCGCTTTCTATCAAACCGTTGCTTCCCAAACTGATGTCACCGGTAAGACCGTGCAAAACATCTTGATTGTCTTTTGCAAGTTCCTGCATAAGCGAAGCTAGCAATATGGAATCATAACCTGCGCTGAATACTCGCTGTGCCTGAGCATCTGCTTTGGGAACTGCTTTCATCAGGCTGTCTTTTAATTCGCTGTCAGAAAGAAGCCAGGGCATTTCACCGAGCATGGCTCCTTTGAGCGCAAGTTGTTGTCCCGAATTGTTAAAGCCTTCGTAACTTTGATCGGTTAAATACACTTTAATCGTTGCCGGCAATGATGCTTTGAAGATTACTGCATCCGGGGCCGACGTTGCCAAATACACTGAATCGCTGCCAGCAATTCTGCATTTACCGAGAGTCTGAGCGTTTCCTGATTCAACGCTGCAGTTTGCAGCTGAAGGTCCGAAAGCTTTGAGGAAGGCGTTTGACGCTCTTGAAGACTGACGGTCTTGGGTGGCAATGACCAAAGGTTTTTTGAAACCGTCGGCTTTTATTTTTGCTGCGGCTAAAACTCCCTCATAATCGGGGCCTAAATCGAAATACCATTCATTATCGGGACGATTATTTTCAGGTGTATTGAGGGCAATAACGGGAATACCGCATTGTGAAGCGTTAAGCGTATTTAAATCAGATTTTAAAAGAGGTCCGATAATAAGAGCTGTACCGTTTCCTTTGATGTTTTGAACTATAGAATCGATACTGCTTTTTGCAGTATCGTAGAAAGATACTTTATAGTTTGCCTTGGTATTGTTAAGTGCCGAGAGCACACCGAGTTTTGCCGGTTCCCCGACACTCTTGGCATAACGTCCTGACAGAGGCAGCAAAACGGCGATCTTCGCATCTTTTGCAATGTTAATAATACCTTTTGCATTTACAGGAACAGCTTTCGATTCGTCTGCGGCAACCGGCGTTACTGCAGCCGTTTCGGAAGTTACGGATGTTTTGACGGAATTGTCTTGATCTGCTGAGCCCGTAGCGGAATGATCAGCGTTCACGAGTATATTGAGTGGATGATCCGGATATTTTTGAGAAAAAGATGCGGCCAGCAGATTTTTGGCTTCTGCTGAAGCGGAAGTCTCTGCAAGAGCATATTCAAAATAGCCGCGATCAATGCGATCGTTTGTGTTACTCAGCATTGATCCGAGTTTTGATGCTCCGACACTTTCAAGCAAAGCTACGGTGCGGCGACATACCGTTTCGCGATCCTTGCCTGAGGTTAACTGAGCAAGTTCACGACCGCTTCTAAATGCAGATTTCAGGTAACGTTCTTGTTTGGTTTTAAGATAGTTTTTTTCGTTTACCTTGAAGTTGAGCAAATGATAATAACGAGCGGCATTCTCGTTCATAACCGACGGATTCACTTTTGCCAGTGCCTTTGACGCCGATACGTTGTTGCCAAGCTGTGACAATATCAGCCCGTCGATTATGGCAACTTCATCTTTTTGCAATGAGTTTTTTGCCTCAGATCTTAAAGTAGCAGCTGTGCTTTGAGCTGCATCGGCATCCCCTGCAGAAATCTGAGCGCGGGCTAACAGAATTAAGGCATTGAAACGTCCTTCATCGCTGGATTTGTCTGCAAGTTCAGAGTATTCATCAACCGATTTGCTAAGGTGTTGGAAAGCCTGTGATGAAGTAGCCTGAGCCGAAGGTTCCAGCGTGCCGCAACCTGATAGCGAAAGCGCGCAGACGGCAAGCATCGCACAAAGTGCACTGCTTAATTTGTTTTTCTTGACTTTCACGATATGTTTCCCTGAAGTCATGCCGCCTTAAAGGCGGCGCGGTTCTTAAAATACAACCTTCATTTTATCATCATGCGATGTACACATGTTGCCTTTGTGCAATTGGGCCGATTGCCGCATTGTGATACATTGCCTGATGACAAATGTTGTGAAAAAGCAGGACGGATCATCAAAAGGAGGTTTCATTGTGCTTGAAAGTGCACTTTATATTGTTCCTACTCCCATAGGAAATCTGGAAGATATCACTATGAGGGCTGTCAGAGTTTTGAAGGAAGCGTCTTTGATTGCAGCAGAAGATACGCGTCATTCTAAAATCCTTCTTGATCATCTTGGGATCATCGGTGCAAAACTTGTAAGTTGTTATGATCAGGTCGAGGAGGAAAAAGCTTCTTTGATCATAGAAGAAGTACGCAACGGCGGCAGCGTGGCGCTGATTTCCGATGCCGGCTCCCCTCTTATCAATGATCCAGGATACAAGGTGGTATCGCTGTGCGCCGCAGCCGGAGTAAAAGTTGTGCCTCTACCCGGTCCCTGCGCAGTGATCACCGCGCTGGAAGCTGCGGCGCAACCTACGGACTGTTTTAAATTTATGGGATTTTTTCCTGTCAAAGACAAGGAGTTGCGAGATTGCCTGACCGGAGTGGCGCAGGAAAACTGTACGGTGATTTTTTACGAAACTCCGCGCAGGATTTTATCCACAGTGAAATTATTGGCAGAACTTTTACCGGATCGCAACCTTTCTGTTTGTCGTGAACTTACCAAAACCTTTGAATCTATATACCGCATGCGTGCAGGTGAGATGGCAGAATTTTTGGATGCTTCCCCTGAACGTACCAAAGGAGAATTTGTCGTTGTGATAGGACCTGCGTCAAAAAAAGCTGAAAACAATATTTCTCCCAAACTTGAAAAAGCATTATTTTCCTTACTTGGGAACAATTCTGTAAAAACAGTGACCTCGGTACTTGCCGAATTAAGCGGAGTGCGTAAGAAAGATTTATATGATCTGGCCCTTGAAAAAAAATCTTAATGCGCATGATATAATCACGAAAAGAGCCGGCCGGACAGTCGCTGCTGCGGTGTGTGTGTAAACATACTGCCGCGGGGGAGGAAAGTCCGAGCTCCGCAGGACAGGGCGCCAGGTAACGCCTGGGAGGCGCAAGCCTACGACTAGCGCAACAGAGAACAGACCGCCTGAAGCAAAGCTTTAGGTAAGGGTGAAACGGTGCGGTAAGAGCGCACCGCCCGTGCAGCAATGTATCGGGGCAAGGCAAGCTCCGCCCGGAGCAAGATCGAATAGGCCTCCGCATGGTGCGGTCCGTACTAGGAGGCGGGTTGATTGCTGGAACCTGAGGGTGACTTCAGGTCTAGAGGAATGGCTGTCGCTGCCACAGGCAGAACAGAACTCGGCTTACAGGCTGGCTCATCTTTTTTTATTTCAAATTTCATACCTTTATCAAAAAAGCGCCGTAAAACCCCGGGCTTCAGCCCGGGGATATAAGGCGCCTAATCGGGGGTATTCTGGTTTTCAATGTATTGTCTGATGATA
>JALEXT010000064.1 GCA_022779845.1 Succinatimonas sp. | reverse complement strand
CCCAGAGACGGAATCGAACCGCCGACACGGGGATTTTCAATCCCCTGCTCTACCGACTGAGCTATCTGGGCAACGGCGGCTATTAAACCATTAGATAGTGCGGATGTCAACGTTTTTAAGAAAAAAAAGTAACTGTTGAGCAAATGACAAGTCAAAACTTCTTGAAACATAATCATTCGATACTTATTTCAGACGCTCTCTGTCACTGCTTTCAATCTGCTCTAAACGCAAAAGGGAATATCTCCGCAAACGGAAATATTCCCCGTACTCCTTTTTCGCTCAATTCGAAAAAGAAGTTAAAAATTCATCAGATCTTTATCTTATTCATCTGATCAAGCAAATGTTCGACACTTACCAAAGAGTGATCAGACATATTCTGAGCTTCCATTACCATATCAACAAACTGCTTGGTAGCTTCGGTGATCTGCTGCATGTTTTCTGAGATCTCGGAAGTGGCAGTAGTCTGCTGCTCAGCAGCGGTAGCAATCTGAGTGATCCTGCCGTTGACATCATTTACCTTGTCGATGATGCCGTGGAGAATGGAACGCACGTCTTCGGCCTTTTGAGCGAGATTGCTGATATTCTCAAGGCTGGCGGTCATTGAAGTGTTGGCAGCGCTGGCATCTTCCTGAATCTGAACCACCATCTTGGTGATCTGCTGAGTTGAAGCAGAAGAACGGGAAGCCAGAGCTCTGACCTCATCTGCTACCACGGCAAAACCTTTACCGGCGTTACCGGCACGGGCAGCTTCAATAGCGGCGTTCAATGCAAGCAGGTTGGTCTGCGAAGCGATATCCTCAATGGTCTGCACGATGGAGCCGATCTTCTGAGACTGTTCAAACAGAGTCTGAATGCGCTCGGCATCAGACTTGGATTTAACCACCTGATCCTGCATACCGTTAATGGTGAACTCAACGTCTTTGACACCGTTTCTGGTGATCTCAACCGATTCACTGGCTACGTTGGCAGCATTTTCACAGTTCTTGGCAATATCCGAAGTTGTCGAAACCATCTCATCAGAAGCTGCCGCCACGGTCATGGCACGCGACTGGGCATTTTCTGATTTCTCCGCAACCTTCTGAGTGATTTCATGGATCTTGTGAGTATTGTCGATGCTATCGCGAGCAACTTCAATGATTTCAGAGACTCTGTCTTTCCAAGAAGAACGCATGTGCTCGACGGCGTGGAAGGCTTCTCCCAACTCATCCTGATTGTGAACTTTAACATTCTGCGACAAATCACCGGATGCAATAATCTCTGACTCGTTTCTAAGCTTGGCTATGCTTGAAATGAGGTAACGAGGCAAAGCCCACGCTGTATATACGCACAAAAGCAAGGTGATCACGGCCATCACCGCATTGATGATGATCGGAGTCATATCGTTAAGTTCTTCGACCTGCTTGGCTACGGAACCGACATGCAAACCTATCAAATCATCGATGGTAGATGCCGTCACCAGAAAATCAGGCGCCATTTCTTCACGGAAGATGTCAGCTACCTGCGGCAGATCTTTACCGGTGCTTATCTGAGGCAACCATCTTTTCTCATAGGTACGCACGAAGTGATTTACTCTCTCCTTGATAATACCTATCTGCTCAGGAAAACGATCGGCCTTGAAACCGTCGGCGTCGGCAGCCAGTTTTTTCATCCTTTCGTTAAGTTCGGCCTGAACTTCGCTGGTAAAACCTTTTGAGCCGTTACTTACTTCGTTGATGAGACTTTCGGTATCGTAAAGATTGTCTAGTGCGGAGCGGATGACCCCGTAGCGTTGCTCCAGTTCAATCTGAGCTACATTGGCAGCCGACTGGCTGTTCATGGAGGTTATGATGCCTATGGCTGATAAACACAAAGTGCAGAACACGATCAGTCCATAAGTAAGCATAAGCTTAAAGCGGATAGTTAGTTTTGACATTCAAGCCCCTCGAGTCGGGCAACAAATATCAATCATGTATTTTAAAGCCGACTTCTTTTTTCTTATTTTTATTATTGATACAGAGTCATAACTTACGATCAAAAAAAGTCTGATCTCAAGCACATGATCTGCTACCGTAAGCGTCAGATCACGCCTGCCGGGCCGAAGATCTTCGGTAAACATACGAGCGCACATTGTACATTTGTTTACAAACTAATATGCAAGCGGATCGCTTTTTTACCGACTTTTCCGGTCAAACCTTTGGGAAGGCACCTTAATTATCGGAGATTTAACCTTTTGCTTTAATCAAAGTGACATGTCATTTAAAAAAATGCAAAACACGTCACCAAAATTTCCCGCATTAAAAACGTCCTTTTAACAAACAGAAACAAAACCAGAAATTTTTTTAAAACATCCCCTGTTTCCTGACTGTTAAAGAACCGTCCATCTCGTAATGGCTTTCTTTGGGGTCGAGATGACCATAGCCACCTTTATTATTCTTCTGCCGTCCGTACTGTCTGCGTAGCGGCGTTCTTTAATTTGAGTCACGGCCTGCTCAAGAGCCCTTTTTTCACTTTTTCCTTTGTAACTGCGCTTGAATTCTATGACGATCCTGCTTTTAGCTGTTTTAAGTTCCAGATCGCTGTATCCTGCGGCATTGGGCTCTTCTCTTGATTTAATCAGTCCTTTATCAGGAAGCTTTGAATAGATGATGTCCCTTAAGGTATTTTCATCTTCAAAAGCCTTGGATTTGGGGCTCAAACATTCTGCCAAGATCAGATTGAAAACTTTTACGATTGCATCGATGTTTCCTGTATCCGCAAGAGACGGGATCTCATCGATTTTTACCGAAGTATCAAACGAAACTTTTAAATTTTGAATATCAAGTAAAAGCGCGATGACGGAATCCGATACTTCGTCATTCGGCAATACTAGCTTTGCATATATTGACGATCCGTGACGCAATGTAAAATACCCAGTCTGCAACAGCAAAAGATCCATGGGGATCTGTCCTGCTTCAGATTTTGCCGTCAGCCTGCTGATCTCTATTACATGTTCACCCTTGCCAATCTTGGAAAAAAGTTCAAGATTTTTCTGCGTCTTAAGGTAATTAACCAAAAGTGTCGGCGTACCGCCGCTGCTTTGATACCAATAATTCTGAAATCCTTTGGACGGTTTGGTCAAAAAAGAAAGCAATGACCACGGGTTATACACACTTTGTTGTGCATCCAGTGCAAACATAAAACCGTCATAGCTGTTTTTCAATTTTTCGTACACGTTACCTGCATCCATAGCCAAAACAGAAGCAGCATTTTGTACATAAGGATCAAAATAACGATGCAGTTCTTCTTCTGTTATACCAGTAAGCGTGGCATATTCATCATCTAAAGTAATATCCTGCAGAGTATTAAATACCGAAAAAAGACTTACATTGGATACACGCGTGATCCCGGTAATGAATACAAAACGGAATATGCCTTCAAAGCGTTTAATGGCTGCAAAAAAACTGCCGTGTATGCTTTCAATTTTATGTCTTTCCTCAGGATCATTAAAATGGTGAGTGATCGGCGCATCATACTCGTCGATCAGCAAAACGATGCTTTTTCCTTCGGCAATATCAGCGACTCTTGACAGGATCTCATCAGGAAAAAAATACTCACCGCTTTCATCTCGAACAGGGAATTCACCTAAGTCTGAAAAAGCTTTTCCCAATTCGGAGGTAAGTCCTTGTTTAAAGTCCCGTGCATTTTTATCCGCATAAATTGAAAAATCCAGATGTACGACTTTATAGCATCGTTTTTCTTGCCAAAGTTCCTCTATTGCCAAACCTTTGAAATCTCTTATACCGTACTTAAACAGAGATTCAAAAGTTGAGACGAGTAATGATTTGCCAAAACGTCTGGGGCGTGAAAGAAAGATCGGCGTACTGATGTTTCTTGTCAAAGAGAAAATGAGATCCGTTTTATCAACGTAGATGCGTTCAGATTTTCGCAATTCAGCAAAACTGGTTGCTCCTAGAGGCAACTTCATCAAATCAACATCAGAGAAAATATTTTCATCCATAAAAATAGATTTTTCAAAGCAAGAGATAAATTTACCTCTTTGAGCAAAATACTGAATCAAAAGGCGCTGTTACGTACTTATTTTAATGAAATCAGATTGTTAAAGGACAGACATGAAACGTTAGTTATTAAAATAATTAGAATTGTGTGATTTTAATCGCTAAAGCCTACTAGTGGTAAAAAACGCCATAATACACATTCGTACACGGACAAACACTAAAACAGCGATATTTGTACAACTACATGGAAAACAAAGAAAGGTGGTGCGGAAGAAGGGACTCGAACCCTTACACCGAAGGCGCCAGAACCTAAATCTGGTGCGTCTACCAATTCCGCCACTTCCGCACAGTGTTTTAATAGGAAAAGGATTTGAATAGGATGGGGTGGCTAGAGGGGCTCGAACCCACGACAACTGGAATCACAATCCAGGACTCTACCAACTGAGCTATAGCCACCACAGTTGAAACGTTAATTCAGCTCGTTATTCTTCCCGTCCAGCAAGCTGGATGGCGCGTCCTAAAGGAATCGAACCTTTGACCCACAGCTTAGAAGGCTGTTGCTCTATCCAACTGAGCTAAGGACGCTCAAGTGGTCGGTGATATAGGATTTGAACCTACGACCCCCTCGTCCCGAACGAGATGCGCTACCGGACTGCGCTAATCACCGTGTGAATTAACGGGGTCATATGATAACAGAACTCTTTTGGACGTCAACACTTTTTTTTATTTTTTCACGGTACATAACTCAAAAGCAACTGTAAAACGATAACAAATGGCTTTAACACCGCGTTTTCCACAGTGAATAAAAAATGCACGCAAACACTTTTCAGAAGAGGCTGATGACTTTTAACCTGTGCTTAACCTGTACTCACTCCTTCTTTACAAGAACATGTTAAAATTTCAGTAAGTTAAAGATTCAAGGAAAATAAAATGAAAAGATCATCTCATTTGGCCCGTCGCATGACGACCATAAACAGAACCAGACGCCGCCGTACTTTCATGCGCGCCATCAAAGCAAGACGCCTCGCCCGTCAGGAAGTATTCTTCCTTTTGGAAGACAATCGCAGTTAACATCCTCTAGATTGGCATTTTTTTTGCTTACTCTCCTTAAAACATCCCAAAAAGATTAAAACTTGTCGGCACGAATTTGCCGCATCCTAAGGAGAGAACCATGTTCACCCGCAGGGGACTTAACGCTTACCGTCAAAACAGTACCAGAACCGAGCTGTCGGTTGCCGATCCTTATACCATTACCAAAATGTTATTTCAGGGAGCTTTTGAAAGACTGATGCAAGCCAGAGGTGCAATAGAACACGGAGATCTGGCTTTAAAAGGTTCAAAACTGGCGTCGGCTTCCTCCATTATCGAAAACCTGCGCAGTACTTTGGACTTTAACGTCAACGCAGATCTTGCTCAAAAACTTTTTGACATGTACACCTACATAATCGATCGCATTGCCGATGCTTCGGTAGAGATCAGCATTGAAAGCATCGATGCTGCGCTTAAGGTGCTGTTACCGCTTAAAAATGCCTGGGATCAGATCCCGCTTTCGGAACAACAGAAAGCTGCCGCTCAGCGTAATACGGTTCAGCATGATGCAGTTTCAGTTACCGGAAACGGAGCCATTGCCCAAGGCGCAGTTTAACAGGAGAGAAAAATGCCTTGGATGTTGCTGTCAGTTGCTGCAGGAGCTGTAGCGGGTGCTATGCTGCGTTGGGGGATCACTTTATATTTTGCTCCCAAATGGCAACTTTTGCCTGCAGGAACCTTAGTCTGCAACCTTACCGGTGCTTTTATCATCGGTCTTGCCGCTGCTTTCTTTTCTCTTCATGTAAGCTCACCTTTACCTAAACTTTTCTTAATCACAGGTTTTCTCGGCAGTCTTACTACTTTTTCCACATTCAGTCTGGAATCTGCAAATATGATCACCCAAGGTGAGTACCTAAGAGCTGTATTTCATTCGTTAATTCATCTTTCAGGTTCGGTAACTTTGGCTCTTGCCGGTATGTGTGTCGGGCACAAGTTTTTTTCCTGATCTTAAATCAGGACACATGAAGTCTTGTTTTTCTGTCACAATGGAATAAAAAGTTTTCGGAGAAGCTCATGGAAGATCAGGATATAGAACAATTGCTCTTAAAACTTGAAACGCTGTACCGGAACATAACCTTGTCAGCAGAGCAGGAACACTACGAAGACGCGATCCGCTTACAGCACGAACTGCAGCAGGAAATAGACAAGCTTTCATCCGTTCCGAAAACAGATCTTGCTCCTTACTACCAACGTCTTGCTTCTTTACGCGAAGAGATCAAGGCATCTTTTGATCAATTTGCAGAAGCTGAGCTTGCCGTGCGTCAAAAACTTTTATCCTCTCGTAAGAAAAAAGCCGGAATTCAGGCTTACCGCTCAAGTATTTTAATGAAATGAACACCAAGCTCTCAGAGCTTGACGCTCTGGCTTTAAAACAACAACCGCTCAGCGATGAAGAAGTCCTGAGATTAAAAGCATTGTCCTCTCTGCAGGGAAAGATGTCCGACATGCTCATAAGCCGTTTTGCTCAAAACATCAAAGCTTTTGAAGAGTATATGCCGGACATCGCAGCACATTTCAAACACTACCATCCTTCAACTGCACTTGAATTTTTCTGCACGGAAAACGGCATTCCCAATCTCATCTTTCCTGATAAAGATCATGAAATACTTTACAAAACCGACGATCCTCTGGCTTTGTGCGACCTGCAGGCGGAGCTTGCCCTGCAAAATCACGTTTTCATAGGTACAGGTTACAAAAAAGAATACGACGCTTACGGACAGATCCATTTCCGCTATTTAGGTGAGGCTGTAGATGCAGTCCAAATTGCTTTGCAAAATGAAAAAAGCAACCATACAGCCGCCGAATTGAAATCCTGCCCCAATGCCGTGGTAGTCGGACTGGGGCTTGGATATATCTTGCAAAGTCTTTACGAACGCTGCGAAATAGTAAACCTTGTGATCATAGAGCCAGATCCTGATCTCTTTTTTTCATCACTGCACGCTTTTGACTGGAGAGCTTTTCTTCACTACCTAAAAGACAACGGATTCGGCATAAATCTGCTCATAGGACAGACACCGTCACAACTTACGGAAGATCTTGGCAACTACTATGCCCATCACGGTCGCTTTCTCAGCGGACAATGCTTATGTCTGGTGCATTACGCAAACGACGAAATCAAAGAACTTGTAAACACTCTGCTTAAGGATTACCACCGTCTGCATGCTGCCATGGGTTTTTTTGACGATCAGTTATTCGGGATCTCCCACGGTCTTTTTGCTGCCTCACATCATTCCCGTTTTTTAAAAACCGACGCCAATCTTCCTGAACATATGCGTAGCCTGCCGCTTTTTATCGTCGGCAGCGGTCCTTCTTTGGACAATGACATAGCTTTTTTACGCGCTCATCAGGATCAGGCAGTGATCATGGCTTGCGGTACTGCATTGGACACACTCTATCATGCCGGGATCAAACCTGATTTTTACGCCTGTACCGAGCGTACTCCTGAAATAGCTCAGACACTGGATGCCATTCCTGATCAAGATTTTATACATTCTCTTACTTTAATCGCAGGAGACGTGGTTCATCCCGATACCCAGAAACATTTCAAGCATACGGCCATCTTCGGAAAACCAGACGAAGCCTTTTTTTGGCTTACCCAGTCTCACGGTTTTTTAAAGAAAATACGTGTCGTAAACGTCATGAATCCCATTGTGGGCAATCTCGGAGTATCGGCTGCTTTAGGCCTCGGTTTTGAGCGTATTTACCTCTTCGGTCTTGATAACGGCAAAGCTCCTGATTGTGACAGCATGCATTCACAATTTACGACTACCTATAAAGAGCACGGGATCAAAGACAATGACGGCAATTATGATCTTAAAAAAGGCCTCATGCTTCCCGGAAATTTCGGCGGAAATGTTGCCTCAAATTATATTTTTTCACTGGCAAACCGTCACATGGAACTGGTAATAGGGTTATATAAAAAAAATAACCAAAATCTTCAGGTATACAACTGCTCAGGGGGAGCAAAAATTGAAGGAGCTAAAGCACAACACTCAGGAAAACTAGCATTTGCACACTGTCCTTGTGTCGATAAACAGGCGCTTACGGATTTTATCCATAGAGACATGAGTTTTGATTTGTCGCTAAATGAAGAAGACTGCAAAAAATGGTGTTCACCGCTGTTTTTTGAAAAAGCCTGCGACGAACTGTCCAAACTTTGGATTGATTGTCCTGCATCAAGAGTAGAGTTTGTCAAACAGCTTGAAAAGTCTTCAGAACTTCTGTGGACACTATCATCAAACCTTCAAACCAGATCTGCTTCATGTATGCTTGAAGGCACGGTACAGACCATCTTCATCATGGCATTAAACGCACTCTATCATCTGGGCAACGAAGAGCAGGCTGTTTTGACTGCCTTTAAAACCGTCAAATGCTGTAAAAACTTTTTAAGCGATGCCAAAAAGCTTTTTAAGCTGTTACCAAATTATATTTTAGGAGAGCATCGAGCCCTGCTGCACGGACGTCTCGGGTTTGATCACGACGACAGCAAAGCGCCGCCGCTTCCGCCCCAACGCTCCTTTTATCCGCAGCCGCCGCATGATCAATGCAAAGTTTTCAAAAAGCGCTATTCATGATCACAAGGCTTTGGCAAAGGCTTCAAAAAGCAGATAAGAGAGCATATCATTGCGGGAGAAAAACTCAGGATGCCACTGCACCCCAAGTTCAAATCCTCCGTTTTTAACCCTTGCAGCCTCTATTATGCCGTCTTCCGAGACTGCCTCAGTCTCAAGACAGGAAGACAAAACTTTTATGCCCTGATGGTGATAACTGTTAACCTGAAGCTCCTCTTTTCCGAAGATGTCAAAAAGCATTCCTCCGTGGCTGAGCTTAACACCATGTACAGCCCTGTCGTAAGGAGGCTTCATGCAATGAATGATTTTTGAACTTCTTTGTGACGGCAGATCCTGAAAAAGACTTCCGCCGGTAGCCGCATTTAAAATTTGCAAGCCGCGGCATATTCCCAAAAAAGGAAGCCCTCGCTCAATTGCTTTTTTCAGCAGAAAACTTTCCTGTACATCGCGTTTTGGACATGGAACACCGCATGCATCGAGTCTTTCCTCACCGTTTGACATCCTCCCCTCTCTAAAGAGAGGGGATTCCTACCGATCTCTTGGGAGATCTTCGGCGGGTTCCTCTTGCTGACCACCAATGTGATTCACTTGGGAGGCGAGCCGGGCAAGTCCTGCCCTTAGTATGTTACGCGCG
>JALEXT010000038.1 GCA_022779845.1 Succinatimonas sp. | reverse complement strand
CCACAGCGCGCCATAGCGAACATCTTTGTGGTCCTAAAAAACCTCGGGGGAATCCGCCGAAGGCGGAGGGGGCAGAGCCCCTCAGAAAGCACAAATGTAAAACTTTGTAAATTAGCGGAAAGAAAGGTTGACATCTACCGTTTATCTCCTCGCTTATTTTTTCCGCATCCCCTTCTGCATCTGCAAGACCGACCACATGATCATCATCACTGATACCAAACAATAAAGTTCCACCTTCGCCATTTGTGAAAGCAGATACACTTTTTAGCCAACTTTTAGGTCGCTTTATTTCGAGTTGTTGCTTTTTATCGTAGACAGTCGTTTCGCCAATCAGAAATTTTATATTCATTGTAAAATCTGCGGTAACTATTCAGAATTCCCAGCCTGATACGATCTCGGTATGGTCTGTGAAGGCAACGGTTAAAACTGTACAAGCATTGATAACGAAGATCACGTGTCGTACTAGGAGACGATATAACAGTACGGTCCTTACTTTCCTTTTCCTACCTTGTATTCATTGATTTTTTTTTGGAGTTCTGTCCTAACTGACGGCGCAACTCCTTAATGGTTTCTTGCAAGTCCTTAAGGGTGTCGTTAAGTCTTTCGTTTTGTGACAGCAAAATCTCAAGCAATACCGTCTGGCTTTCAACAAGGACAACAAGCTCCGCAGGAGCCTTAGATTTCAGCTCCGCAGAAATGCTTTCAAGCTTTTGCTTAAGCTAATTTAAATCCATGTCTAACCCCTGATGTAATCACTACTGATAGTAGTATAACATCCGTGTTTTTCATGAATTTTCAGCACTAATATTGTCCTTTGCCAAGCCGTTTCAAATCGGTTATGAAGGCTGTTGTGAGATCGCTGCTGTTAGACGGCCGGCAAAAATATCAAAACACAAGCGCCGAAAACATGGCTCTAATAAGAGCGTTATATGCGGCTGTAGACTCCTTCCTGAAACAGGTCCTCAAAAAACGTTTTTATACGGAAGCGTGAGGAAGTTCACAATGTAATTTTTGAAAGAACCTGCGGTCTGTATAAACCAGTGTTTACAGCTGTAGTAACAGTCAGAAAATCATATAGGGTTTTGAATAGTTACAAGTGATCTTTAATTTTTGATCAACAAGTTTTTGCTCACCTTCTTTTGAACTTTTTTCTTAGGTGCAGGATCACTTAACTCCGGCAAAGCTCCTCCTGAAACGGCCCACAGATACAAACTGGCCACACTGCCGTAAGGTGAAAAGCGCCGGCGGTATTTTTCAAACAAGGCTTTGTCTACTTTGCGATGGCGATAGAGCATGCGAATACCGCGCACTATCGCAAGATCGGTGAAGCTGAAAATATCCTGTCGCTGCAGACAAAAAAGCAACAGCATCTCTGCAGTCCATACTCCCACTCCTTTTAATGAAGATAAAGTTTTCACAGCTTCCTCATCGGACATGGTAGCGATCTTTTGCAAAGGAAATTCTCCCTTTTGGACTTGGGAGGCAAAATCCAAAATGTACTGAGCTTTTTTAAACGTCATTCCCAAAGACTGCAGATCTTGCACCGAAGCTTGTGATATTGTCTTTGCATCCAGCTTAGAAAATCTCTCCAAGAACCGCTTCCAGATTGTAGCCTGAGCTTTAGTTGAGATCTGCTGACCTACGATATGATGGATCACGGCAGAAAACAGATCGCTGTCAACTTCACGCTCTATCATCCCTACCCGATCTATGACATCAGCAAGCTTTTTGTCTTTTTTAAGATGAGCCAGAGCTTCTTCACCGTATTTAAAGTACATGTCACACCCAGTCTGCAAAATCGTTTATCTGCCTTAAATTTCCTGCATTTAATAAAAAAAAGCAAGCATTTCAAGCAAATGCTGAATCCGCCGTGCCCTACTTAAAAAATTTTTCCCAAAGTCCATACTAAAAAAATATTACAGGCTTTATACAGGCGGCAGTCATGTTTAGATTTTTCAAAAAGAAATCAGAAAATACAAGCGATTTTGCAGATGATGTAACCAAGAATGTGATCTTTTCAGTAATGCGCGGCGGCGGTAGGATACTAAAAGCCGTACGCGCAGACGATCTTATGAAGGAGAATGCCAAGCTTATCTTTACCCTAAAACTCTTACTTGATCTGCCTGAAACTTTGCAAAACGAGCTGGTAAATCCTCTTATTGCACGTAGCGCCGCCATGTGCTGCTCCGTACCGGCATCAAAAGGAGCGCATGATCCCGATGCCGGAGGTTTATTTCGTCACAGCCTTTTGGTGGCATCCAATGCGCTTTCAGCTCTGAAACGCGACGGTACTGCCTCATCATCCGACTCTTCACCTGACAATATCAAGCTGAGCATCCTATTTGCCGCCTTGTCTCACGATCTTTTAAAAGTACTTTGTGATGCCCTGGTGATTTCCCACGAAGACAAATCCAAAATCTGGGATCCTTTTTTAATGACTTTGGACGAGTTTATCGCCGAAAATCATTGTAAACATCTTGAACTGCACTATCACGACGGCAGAAAAAAAGAACACGATTCAAGCCCGGAATTAAGAGCCTTGCTGTTTTTCGGAGGTGATTTCAGACTGCTCTCTTACTTAAAACAGGATGTGGAATTAGGATCGCTTTTAAACGGTACTCACCAAATTTGGGAACTGGTAAACGGTGCTGACGTATTAAGTGCCCGTATGAGCGGATCTGCCGGTTCAAACATCGTGAATATTCCGAACTTTATAAGTGCAGATATGTATGAGCACATTCTGCAATCCCCAGAGCGCGTAAATCATGTAGACTCCGAGCTTTTTGTCATGCCGTTTGGGGTAGTAGTGATGTACGGCGGCACCGAGTGGGAGGCTCTTTCCAAACTCTCGCGCGGTCTTTTTGCAAAAGATACGGGATCTGCCCAAGGAAACTTCGTCTCGTCCTTAAAAAGCGAAGGTGCGGCCAAACTTTTCGGAGCAATGCGGGTCTTTTCCTGGCTCCGCGTAGAATGCCAGGATGCGGTTATATACATACGCGGCATAGTATTACGTATGGATACGGAAGAACTTCTGAAAATGGTCCCCAAAGCCGACATCATGGAACGCGGTGCTTTTCCGCCCGAACTGTCCGACAAGGATCTAAAAGATCAAAACCGTCTGGTGCTCAAGGCCTCGTCACAGGCTGACGACAACAATCCTGCTTTGATTGAGCACGTAAGTGCCGCCAAAGAAAAAACAGACTGTGAGCTTAAAACTTCGTCGTTACTGCCCCCAAAAAAAGATCAAACTTCCTGCACCAAACTTTTAAGAGATCTTCCCTCAACGCAGGAGTTAAACGAACTCCTGCGCCGGAGAAACAAGTTAAATCATTCCTGACGTGTAAATACGGAAACTTCATCAAATATATGTTTTGAGAAATATCGATCACCTCTGTCGGGGAGCACTATCACGATATTACCGTGCGCTCCGTTCTTTTTTTTGAATGCATCGGCAACGCTTATTCCGTGCAAGGCTGGAATTTTTCTACGATCAGCTACCTCAATGATCCATCGATCAAGACGATTTTGTAGATCCTCTGGATCCTCGACTCCGAGCCAATTGAACTCGGCCAAGGCGTTTTCTTTGATATACCTACCGGCTCGTTCTATGCGACCTTTAGTTTGCGTACGGTAAGGTCTACAAGCTCGGATCTTTACTCCGAGAGATTGACATAGCCAATAAAAGGCAGCGGTGAATTTACAATTGCCGTTTGTGGTTCGTTTCACCAGTGCTACATCGTTATCACACAGTACCAATTTCGGTAAACCGTGTTGCAAAAAGCATTTGGTTAACGACAATAACCAAGAAGACTGCGTCATATCAGGACATACGCGAACAAACAATTTGCGTGACCAGGCATATACGGCTTCAAATACCGGTACCTTAACCGTGTCATTGCTGTTCTTGAATTTGATGTCAAGCCAAACAAAGTCAATCTGTAATTGCTCTCCCGGCTCACAATGAAAGCTGTTGATAACAGGCTTTTTCGCAGTCTTCAAATCAGGATAGTGAGATGAAATATAGCGGTAAACAGTGCTTTGATCGATTTTGATCCCATATTCAGGGCCGGATAGAAGTCTGGCACAGACAACGCAGTTGCCGCCGCTCTTTTCAA
>JALEXT010000014.1 GCA_022779845.1 Succinatimonas sp. | reverse complement strand
AAAGAAAAAGGAATTACAACCGTGGCCTTTACCGGACATGGCGGCGGCAAAATGAAAGATCTTGCCGACATTACTCTCAATGTTCCGTCTGACATTACTAACAATATTCAGGAGATGCATATCGCCTGCGGGCACATGATCTGCGGTTTGGTTGAAGAATATTTCTTCGGAGACAAGAAATGATCATCACCAGAACGCCTTATCGTGTTTCTTTTTTCGGCGGCGGTACCGATTATCACACTTGGTATCAGGAGCATGGCGGTCGTGTGCTGTCAACCAGTATCAATCACTACAACTATATAAGCTGTCGTTATCTGCCACCTTTTCATGCTGAGATGAAGAATCGCATCGTCTGGCGTGAATTGGAAACTCCTGAAAATTTCAATGAGATCCATCACAACGCAGTGCGGGGAGCACTGCTTCATTACAAGGTATCTCATGGAATAGAACTTAGTAATCAATGCGATCTTCCGGCACGTTCAGGACTGGGCTCAAGCTCTTCGTTCTGCGCAGGACTTATTAAAGCTATCAAAGCTTTGCAAGGCGAAATGATTTCAAAGTATGCCCTTGCAAAAGAGACGATTAACCTTGAGCGCAATGTCTTGCATGAAAACGTAGGTGTGCAGGATCAAATTGCAGCTGTTTACGGCGGATTGAATCTTATTCATATCAAACGCAACGGTGAGTTCTCAGTAGAGCCGGTCATTATTTCAGATGAACGTAAGAAGCTGTTTAACGATCATCTAATGCTCTTTTTTACCGGGATCTCCAGAACAGCATCAGAGATCTGCAAAAAACAGATAGATACCGCCAAACAAAAAACAGCTCAGTTAAATCGCATGATGGAGCTGGTTTTAGAAGCTACGCAGATCCTCTCAGATGACAGTACCGACATAAACGGTTTTGGTGAGCTACTCCATGAGACTTGGATGTTAAAACGCTCGCTTACCGATCAGATCTCCAATTCTTTGGTTGATGAGATTTACGAGGTTGCACGCAGTAACGGTGCTTTGGGTGGAAAACTTTTAGGAGCAGGCGGCGGTGGATTCATGCTGTTTTTTGCACCTCCTGAAAAACAGCATCAGATTAAAAAAGCCTTGCGTAATCTTATGTATGTTCCATTTAAATTCGATGATCAGGGGTGTCAAATAATTCTTTATGCTCCAAAGAATTATAAAGATTCAACATACGAAAAATTAGATTACATCCACATGCAGATGCAGGAGCAAAAGAGGCTTAACTCATGAATGTGGTGATATTAGCCGGTGGATTGGGAACCAGATTACGCAGTGTGGTTAAAGATGTTCCAAAGCCTATGGCAGATATAGACGGAACTCCTTTTCTTGAGTTACTCGTAAGAGAAATGCTGTTTCTTGATCCTGAAAGGGTAGTCCTTTGTGTCTCCTATATGAAAGAGAAGATCATTGAACATTTTGGGGATGAATTTTTGGGGGTTCCGATCTGCTATTCAATAGAAGAAGAACCTTTGGGTACCGGTGGTGCAATTAAACAAGCATTTGAGCAATTTGATCTTGATGAAGCATTGGTTTTAAACGGCGACACTTATGTTGCCGTTGATTATGAGCATTTTCTTGAAATTTCAAAAGATGAAAAACTTGCCATGGTTTTAAAACAAGTTTCAAATGCCAATCGCTACGGAAAATGCGTCGTACAAGATGATCGCGTTACAGCTTTTGAAGAGAAAAATTTTGAAGAATGTAGTGCTGGACTTATCAATGCTGGAATTTATAAGATCAACAGAAAAATATTAAAAAGTATTTTTCCAAATAAATTTTCTTTTGAAAAAGATTTTTTGCAAAGTGAAATTTGCAATATCAAGCCTAAATTTATGCTGGCTGATAATTATTTTATAGATATAGGGATCCCTGAAGATTATCAAAAAGCTTGTAAAGAACTTAAACATATAATTTACGGTGAGCCGAAGAATAAAGCATTATTCCTTGATCGTGACGGCGTTATTAATGTTGATATAGGCCATCTTCATCGTATTGAAGATTGTGTGTTTTGTGAAGGAATTTTCGATCTTGCCAGAAAGTATTACCAGAATGGTTACAAAATTATAGTTGTAACTAATCAAGCAGGAATTGGAAAAGGTCTTTATACAGAAAAAGAATATTTTAAATTAAGAGATTTTATTCACAAACGTTTTAATGAAGAAGGATGTCCGATCACTGCAGAATATTATTGCCCCTATCACCCAG
>JALEXT010000206.1 GCA_022779845.1 Succinatimonas sp. | reverse complement strand
CAAGTCCGTTTCCGATATTTTCGCTTACCTTGGCAAGAAGTTTTGAAAAAGTCGCAGCAGAAGCATGAGCTGCAGACAGAGCATTCATAGTGGCTTGAACTTTATCAAGATCCGTATTTACACGTTTATCTACAAGCCTTATCACAAATCCAGCTTTCAAAGAGTCATCTTCTGCTCTGAATTTTGTCAGTTGCAAGCAAAACCAGTGACTGCAACTGTCTGACAATAACATCTGTGATTCCGTCGATAATTTCGTTTCTGCGGATTTGAAAAAATCTTCAATCGCTTCAGGTGAAAATTTAGATGCGAAATCGTCGTGCGAAGATTTTATGATCCTGGAACAAAAATACGCATAAATTTCCTTATAACTGCATTCTCCTTTACCCTGAACGGGTTCTCCGTTGATACAAAGCATACGGAAAACATCCGAAACCGGATCATAGGTACCTATAACAGAACAGGTAGACGCGAGGGCTTTTACTAAAGACTGAGAAAAATCAAACAGCTCGGAAGTTCTGTTCTTTTCACCGGAAAAACGTACAAACAATCTGAAACTGCCATCAGTTTCATGAATTCTTCTGACACTGGTCTGAAATTTACGACCGTGATAACCGATAACTATCTGATGATGTTTACCGTCTTCTGCTGTAGCCTGCAAACAACTCTTCAATTTATCGTCCTGCAGAAATTGAAGCAATGAAGGATGACCGAGATCACTTACTGACTTCATTTGTTCAATTCCGAAAAGCCTCTTTCCTGCAGTATTCATTTCATAACAGGAAAAAGGATCCGATGCCTTTATAAGAGCCATGGCTTCGGACGAAGAATCAAATAAAAATCTTGTACTCTTTGATAATGCCATTACATGACGACCGGCACGTTGTAATGTTTTTACGCACAGATACATCAACACGAAAAAAAGGATCACCGCTGCTGTTTGTAACACTAACAAGGTTCTCAAAGACATTACACTGGGTAGCAAGGTCTCAAACGGAATGGCCGATACAGTAAACCAGGAACTTTCCATTCCCACAGGAGAAAGCATTACATGGAACGATTTACCGTAAACCTTAACTTCAGATTGAGCCGCTCTCCCGTACAGCATAGCCTCTGAAAATACTTCTCTTGCCTCCCTATTATCAGGTTCCTGAAGAAGCGTATTAAAGAGATCTTCAGCGCGGAGATGTGAGTCTTCTTTTTGATCGGACAATAAAATTTTGTTTTTTCCGTCTACTAAACAATAGATATTTTCAGAACCGAATTCGCTTTCGAAAATTCCTCCTGAAATTTTTTTTAAATTTAATTCCTTTACCAACAACGCCTGCTGCCCGTTTGATAATGTAAGACGTGAAAAAAAATCAAAAATATCACGGTTTCCAGATGACAAATCGTGAAGTCCAATCATTCCGGACTCTTGTGCCGACGGCTCCAGGAGTTGCTCTATGGCTTTATCACGATGTTGAAACGACGGATAAACTTTACCGTCTGGAAAATACAAATATAAAGAAGGTTCAACTGCATGGAAATAAGCCATGATCCTTTGCAGCTCTTGACGATCCGAAGCTTTTTGTAATTCCCGACGAACTTCAAAAAGCCCGCTCATTTCTTCATTTAATCTAAAAGCAAGATCATCTGCCTGACTTTCGTTCACGGCTTTTTGATGGGAGATCCCTTGCTCCCACAGAACACTTTTTACAGTATTTTCAAATACTACGGCTGACATGACGATCAAAACGGGGATCGCCAAGCTCAACACCAGCAAAGTAAATCTGAATCTTCCGGCTGATTGCATTAAACCATGACCTCCGTTTTATCTGCTTGCAAAAAACAAGACCGCAGGTCGATTCCATTACCGCTCATTCAGGCATGCAATCTTAAGCAGCTCGGTCTTTCATTTAATGGCAGGTATTTATTTTTAAAAATTTTTTTTTCATTAACGTGCTTTTCCGCCGCCGAAGTGACGGAAATTTAATCAGTTCAATCAGTTAGGTGCTCCCAAATATTTTTCCAAAACTTTTGCTAAAGAATCCTTATTCAAAGGTTTACTTAAACAATCATTCATCCCTGCTTCAATACAACGACCTCTGTCGTCTACATAAGCATTAGGGGAAATTGCTATTATGGGAGTATTCATACTGTCTTTGCGCGATGAGTTTCTGATAATACGTGCCACTTCGCAACTGTCTGAATCAAGCATGGCAATATCAAGGAAGATCACGGAGAATTCGTTAGGTGCCGATTTTTCATACAAATCCAAAGCATCCCTACTTTCTCGCGTACATACAACACTAAATCCGAGATCGTTCAACACGAATTCCTCATACTCAAGAGCAAATTCATTGTCATCGGCAAGCAAAACCTTTTTCCCTTCAAAGGAAATGTCTTCATGCCCAGACTTATGAACATCGCAAACCGCTTCAAACGGTAAACGCAGTCTGAAAGTAGTCCCCACGTGTTTGCAACTCACCACGGAAATACAACCGGACATCTGTTCAACGATATGTTTTACCATGGCCAGTCCGGTACCGCATAAACCATTTTTAGCATTGGGATCTTCGTGTGCCATGACCTCAAAACATTTAGTTTTGAATTCTTCACTCATACCTTCGCCGTTATCACTTACAGAGATCTCATACCAACGTTCACGTCCGCAATAGAAACTCTCACGGCAACGTAACTGTACCGATCCGCCCTCAGGGGTATAGCGAATCGCATTATCCATAAGATGGACAAGGATTTGACGCAGATGCAACTGACTGCCCTTCACCATCAGTTCAGTTTCTCCGTTTCTTATGTATGAAACTTTTACCCCAGAACGTTTTCCTGCGATGGCTGCAGTATCAGACACATCTTGCAATAAATAACAAAGGTCAAAAACGGTATCATCAAGTTGAATTTTGCCGATTTTTAGTTTTACCAAAGTCAAAAGGGCATTCATCATGCTGTTTATACTGACAATGCGCTCTTGCATTAAGCCTCGGTAAAATTTAACTTTTTCTTCATCCCCGTAAGAACGTTCACTGTGTGCAAGCCATTCCTGCATTTTTGACATTGAAGATTTGAGCGATTGGCTCAAACGTCCGACGAAGCTGCTCACTCTGAGCGTTTCATTTTTTCTCCACATGACGCTGGCTTTCAATTCAGCCAATAACTCACTTTCCTTGCGATGAACCACATCGGCACTGTACACGGTAAGCAGAAAAGATCCTTGAGATTTATTCTCCGTACTTGCACAAGGCTCGACTCTGATGCAATGCCATTTGCCGTTGCTGTCTTCAACCTCACACAAAGTACACAAGCCGTGATGCAGTCTGTTTTTAAGGTATTCGCAATCAAAGAAACGAATGATTTCATTCTTCTTTTCTGTAGTCGAATAGATCCTGATCACCGTTTTTAAAATATCTTTAACACTCTTTGCTTCGGAAAACAGGATCTCATTTTTTTCAGGCAATTTGATGGCAAGCCATTTATCCTTCATGGCATCGTAAATAACGACCGTCTCAAACAGTTTGGTAGTAATGGACAGGATATGCTCATATCTTTTTTCTCTGCGTCTGCTTTTCCATTGAAAATAAATCAAGGCAGTCATGATCATGAACACGAACATTCCGATCAAACTGACCGACAACAGCATGGCAAAATTGCGCGTTAAAAAAACGGTATCGGCAGGAGAGAACATATAAAACACATTGCGGTGATAACCGCGGCTCATACCGAACCATTCATGATCCCCAAGCAAGATCCTTTTCATCTCCTTTTGCGATTGATCCTGACGTATAAGATCTACCAGGTCATTCAGCTTGGGATCACCTGAAAAAGAGATATCTCCTTTATAGTCTGCTAAAAACAGAATACTGTTGTTGCGATAAAAACGACCTTTGAGAAAATCTCTGACGTTCATGCGCACGCCGGAGTTTACGGACATATCGTTATAAATAAACACGAATCCCTCGGCATCATCGCGAGCAACAACCGCTAAGTCTATTTCGTGCTCGTTCAATACCTCGCTTTTCATGAAAGACAGACGTTTTCCTGCGGCTTTAAAATTGTGGGCATTTGTTACTCCCAAAGTACGTTGCCAGACACGCCAAGCTGCAGGTGAGCTCTGTAACTCAACTTGTTCGTCACCGTTAAAAATTAAATAACCGTCAACAAACTGCGTTTTGACCAAATCGTTTAAACGATCCGTGCGCATATCTTCCGAAAAATGCAGACAATCACGAATATAATGGGCTCTTTCTTTTAACGATAAAAGCTGCCTCGTACTGCGGGCTAGGATATATTCTTCATAACCGCTTACCGATTTTTGAACATTATCAAGAGATGAGGATAAATCTTGCTGCGCATTTTTTAATGCCAGCTCGGTAGTCACCGTATAAACTATGCCCAAACCGGCGATCCCCGCTACAACAAAGATCACCGCCATATAGAGGTAACGATTCACCCACTTTCTTTGAAGATTAAGCATAATTTTTATTCCGCTCTTTGAGAAATCTCAGGAGGTTCGTGATAGCGTAAATGGTATTTTTCCACTATTTTTTTAATGAAACCTTCTTTACGCATTTGCTCAAAGGTCTTGGTCAAAGAATCGGCAAAATAACTGTTATCACCGCGAAATGCCACGCCTATTCCTACCGTTTCAAGGGGTTCTTCCAACAACCTGTATCCGCCTTGGTCCACAGTAGATTGCAAAGCTTCCTCATGAGCGGCAACCGCATCACATCCACCTTGTTTAAGAGCAGCCAAACAATCTTCCGTTGTAGAGAACATCACTAATTCCGACAAAACCGGCAAAGTCTTTTTTACTTTATAACTGCCTTCAAAAATCCTGGCCGGAACTGTCGTACTTTGAACACACAAACTTCTGTCGTTTAAATCGCTTAATTTGTAAATATCACTGTCATTTTTAACCATTACGGAATGATTGCTCCCAAGATAAGGACCTGCCCAAGTAAAATCATTTTCCCTGCCGCTCATGGTAAAACACGACCAGATCCCGTCTATTTCTCCGCTTTGAAGTAATTCTTTCTTTTTAGCCCAATCGATAATAATAAATTCAGGCCTAAATCCCATCCGTTTTCCTGCTTCCTCGGCAAGTTCACAATCTATTCCTGTCAATTGTCCCTGCTCATTCACCAGAACATAAGGCGGATAAATATCCATTCCAAATACTATTTTTTTTACCTGAGCTGCTTCGCAGCTTGATGTCTGCAGCGCCAAAACAGAAAAAATAAATAAAGCCGAAAAGATTTTCACGAATGTTTTTTTTTATTGTTATAAAAGGCATTTTGGGTAAATATTCCAACGCCGCCAAAATCGAGATCACATTCTGACAGTTGTTGTTTATCTGAAATTTTACTGAAAGTTTTTCAAGAGTAATCCCTGCTTCTCGGACAAAATATCGTCTGAGCTAAGCTGAATTTAACAAATAGCAGTTATTACTATTTGTAATTATGAAATCAGCCAAAACAAAAAACAAGGCTGTAATACAAGTAAAAACGTGTGCAAACGCACAGAAAGACAATCTCTCTTTTAAAAATAAAAAAATACGGGGATCGGATCCCGAGTGATTAACATCACATAATTTTATCGTTGGAATTGTTAGCATTCCAAGGTTGCTCTTTAACAATTTGATTTCATCAAAAACAGGTATGCGATGGCGTATTTGGTGGTCATTTAAGTAAAAAT
>JALEXT010000084.1 GCA_022779845.1 Succinatimonas sp. | reverse complement strand
TTCAACATGCTGCATGGGACCGTAGTTATTGGAGCAGTTGGAGATGGTGGCCTTTAAGCCGTAGGTTCTTACCCAGGCTCTTACCAGCAAGTCTGATGATGCTTTGGTGGAACTGTAGGGACTTGAAGGACGGTAAGGAGTGGTTTCGGTAAAACGCTCGGGAGTATTTAAGGGTAAATCTCCGTATACTTCATCGGTTGAAATGTGATGAAAGCGTAAATCATGGGCCTTGGCACTCTCTATCAGGGTAAAGGTGCCTTCCACGTTGGTCTTTAAAAAAGGTTCAGGGTTGGCTATCGAATTATCGTTGTGGCTTTCTGCTGCAAAATGTACGCAACTGTCGGCTGATGAAAAGAGTTTGTCCACAAGTGCCCGGTCACAGATATTGCCGTGAACGAAAGTTACCTGCTCTTTATCAAGTCCTTCGAGGTTCTTTAAGTTGCCTGCATAAGTCAAGGCATCAAGTACGGTTATATGTACCTGCGGGTAATGCTTGGCCACGTAATGGACGAAATTGGAGCCTATGAAACCTGCTCCGCCGGTTACTACCAGATGTTGTGGAAAAAAATTTTGCATGCAAAAGATCCAGAATCAAAAGAATGCTTCCAATGTTTTGCATGAATTATACAACGCTGCGGATTTTTACCTGCGGAAACTTGGAGACAGGGGAGAAAGCTGGCACAGACAATGAAGTCCGTGCCTGTGCAGATCACTTCTGCCAGGGAGCTTTGTCTTCACAAAGGTTTGCGTCTGTCATGGTAAAGCCGCCTAACGAGCCTTTTTTAACTTGTACGCAAATGTAGATCATGTCCGAATCATCGGCAGCTTTTAATGCACGATGACCGTCAGGATCGATAACAAACCAATCTCCGGCTTGAATGTTGCTGACTTCTCCGTCAAGGTAGAGCTCTCCGTGTCCTTCTAAAATGCCGTAGACTTCTTCGTTATCTTTGTGGCTGTGTACGAAGGGAACACCGGTTCCTTTGGCAGCATGGTTGACGGAGATTTCGCAACCGCTTAATTGCAAAGCATCATGCAGCTCGGTTCTGGCAGCGTCTTTTGCAACGAAAATTTTACGTAATGCAGTCATGATCACACCTCTTGATATGCAAATTAAATTTTAGTTTGTTGGTATGGCTTGATAATAGTTCGTATACGAACTATTATCAAGCTTTTTTCCAAAATTTTAAAATAACTAATTGTTATTTAAATTAATTTTAAATGAGTTTGAGAGATTGCAAAGTACGGATTCAAGCTTATGCTGTTCTTCTTCATTTAAAGAGGCATTTATCAATGATTGCATTTTTGTAGAAATGGATATGAAGACTTTTTCAAGTTTCAAACCCTTGGTTGACAGTGCGATTTTCAAAGTGCGGGCACATTGAGGATCTTTGTTTTTTAACAGGTATCCCTTTTTGACAAGGTTGTTGACCATGACAGAGATCGTGGATTTGCTGCGGCCGCAACAAACAGCAAGCTCTGTCAGCGGCAGGGATTTTTTTTCAAAGAGCACGAAAAAGAGATCGCCGTGACACGGTTCAAGATCAGCATATCCTGCCGACAGCAGTTCTTTTTTTAAAAATTCAGAACTTAAATCGTGCAACAGGGAGTTTAAATGAATAATGTTTGAAAAATCGCTCATTTTGGACAAGCTGTTGGTTTTAAATTTCGTTTGACGTACTTTTAGCTGATGTCAGTGTGCTGAGTAAAACCGACAAGGAAAATACACCTTATTTCTTTTTTCAGTCTGTCTGCTGAAGGTTTCCGAAAGCTTTTGTTAAATAGCAGCGTCGCTCCTCAGTTGGCAGCTTTCTGAGTTAAATAATTTCTCAGAACTAAAGCCAATGCCAATGAATGTAAGTTACATTTTTTCCCATTATGTCCAATTAAATGGCATAATTGCGGGATCGAAACAAAATACAACACGGTTGCAGCCACAATCAAGACTTTTGCTTTGTTTGTAACGATCACAAAAGGCAACGGTTAATTAGCAGTGTGCGCAACCTGAAGATTTTTAAGCTTTGACGGTTTAAAAAGACATTTTTAAAACCCTACAAGGCGTGGATTTGCTTTGAAAAGCTTGTAACAATTTGGTAAGTCAAAAAATATGGACAAATTAGAAGAAGCCAAGGTAAACGGCATTAAAGCAGCTGAAACTGCCTCCGATCTTCAGGAGCTTGATACCGTACGAGTCGATTATCTGGGTAAAAAAGGCCTTTTTTCCGAATTCATGCGCGAACTTGGCAAGCTTTCCAAAGAGGAACGTCCTGCGCGCGGTGCGGTGATCAATGAAGCCAAGCAGGCGGTAGTCACTGCAGTGGAAGCACGTCGTGAAGCCATTGAAAGAGCCGAGCTTGAGAAGAAGCTTTCTTCAGAAACAGTAGATATCACCTTAAGCGGTCGTCGCGATGAAGAAGGT
>JALEXT010000141.1 GCA_022779845.1 Succinatimonas sp. | reverse complement strand
TCCAGCATTTCAGCCTGTAACATGATGTCTTCAAGCAACTGATCAACACCTTGTCCGCTCTTTGCCGAAACATTTACAAACTGAGTGTCACCGCCCATGGTATCGGGGATCACGCTGTGCTGAATCAGCTCGTTGGTTACTCGAGAAGGATCAGAGTCCGGTTTATCTATCTTGTTGATGGCAACAATGATTGGCACCTTGGCAGCATGAGCATGCTGAATGGCTTCAATAGTCTGAGGCATGACACCGTCATCTGCAGCCACGACCAAAACCACGATATCGGTACACTGAGCACCGCGGGCACGCATGGCGGTAAATGCAGCGTGACCCGGAGTATCCAGGAAAGTGATGCCGGTGCCGCGGGTCTTAACATGATAAGCACCGATACGCTGAGTAATACCGCCGGCTTCGCCTGCAGCCACTTTTGACTTTCTGATGTAATCGAGCAAAGAGGTCTTACCGTGATCGACGTGACCCATGATGGTGACCACAGGAGCTCTGGGCAAAGCTTCCTGAGTTTGACCGCGATCAGAAAGCAAAGACTCCTCAAGCTCGTTTTCTTTACGCAAAACGACCTTGTGTCCCATTTCCTCGGCAACGATCTGGGCAGTGCCCTGATCAAGAACCTGGTTAATGGAAACCATTTCACCAAGCTTCATCAGCACTTTGATGACTTCGGAAGCCTTAACTGCCATCTTGGAGGCAAGTTCAGCCACGGTTACGGTTTCGCCGATCTCAACATCACGACTTACAGGAGATGCAGGACGGTTAAAGCCGTGCTTTTGCTGATTAAGCTTGGCCTGACCTTTGTAATTAAGCTTACCTGCTTTTCCGCCTTTGCGTCTGCCGTTGTTCTGGTTACGTTCCCTATCTTCGGTGGCTGCGGCTCTTGCGCGGGTGGCCTGACGGCGATCACCGCTTACTCCGCCGCGATCACGATGACGTCCGCGGTTTTCAGCTTCAATTTCCTGCTGGGCTTCTGCTTCGCGCACTACCTTTGAGGTACCGTCGTCATCTTCATTTTCCAATTTGGAACGCTCAGCTTCCTCAGCTGCCCAGCGTGCTTCGTTTTCTTCGGCAAGACGTCTGGTTTCTTCGGCAAGACGGGCTGCCTCCTCTTCACTCTTGCGCTGCTGTTCAGCTTCCTGCTTGCGTCTTAACTCTTCAGTGGCAATATCTTCCTGCTTGTTCTGCTTATCTTTCTTTTCACCTTTTGCAGCTTTAGCAGCTTTGGCAGCTTCTTCTTTGGCCTTGCGGGCTTTTTCCGCCTCAAGACGACGGGCTTCTTCAGCTTTACGCTTTTCCTCAGCAGCTTTTCTAGCTTCCTCTGCTGCCTTCTGGGCAGCCACACGAGCCTCTTCTTCAGCTCTTGCCTTTTCCTCAGCCTCGCGCGCCTTTTTAGCAGCTATTTCAGCAGGATCGATAATTTTACGTTTACGCACTTCAACCTGAATTTTCTTGGTACGGCCACCGCTGCCTTGCATGGTCAGCGTGCTGTGAGTCTTTTTGGAAAGAGACATGCGCATCGAAGTTTTCTGATTGTTTTCTTTATTTGCTTCACTCATATTCGGTGCACCCCTGATTATTTCTTAGTGACGGCTTCTGACTGATCTTTAAACCAGTATTCGTTTCTTGCCGCCATGATGATTTCGCCGGCCTTCTTTTCATCAAGACCTTCGATGTCGGTGAGATCGTCAATTGCCTGATCGGCCAACTCCTCTCCGCTCTTTATTCCTTTGGCAACCAGTCTTGCAGCAAGTACTCTGTCAATGCCTTCAAGCTTGGTAAGCTCTTCAAGACCGGCTTCCTGTTTTTCCTGAGCTTTCTTTTCAACGCTGGCTAAAGCATTCTGCTGCAACTGCTTGGCCGTTTCCTCGTCAAGTCCCTCTATAGCGGTAAGTTCCTCGGTAGGCACGTAAGCTACTTCTTCAAGCGAACTGAAACCGGCATCGCTTAAAGCCTGGGCAAATTCTTCATCGACGTTCAAGCCGTCCATGAATACCTTCAGGATCTTGGAATTTTCGGCTTTCAAACCTTCCTCAAGTTCGGTATCGGTCATGATCTTAAGATCCCAACCTAAGAGTGCCGAAGCCAAACGCACGTTCTGTCCGTTGCGACCGATGGCCAATGCCAGATTATCCTCGGCAACGCCTACTGAGATGGAATGACTGTCTTCATTGATAAGAATGCGCGATACTTCGGCAGGCTCCATAGCGTTGGTAACGTACTGAGCCAGATTTTCATCCCACAGCACCACGTCAATCTTTTCACCGGCCAGCTCATTGGATACGGCCATCACGCGTGCTCCGCGCATACCTATACAGGCGCCGCGAGGATCAATGCGATGATCTTTTGAACGCACGGCTATTTTGGCACGAGAGCCAGGATCGCGTGATACGCCCATGATTTCTATCACATCTTCACCTATTTCCGGAACCTCAATGCGGAACAATTCCTTTAAGAAGTCCGGTGAAGTACGGGTACAAATGATCTGAGGACCTTTACCGGGTTCTGTTTTTATTTCCTGCATCAAAACTTTGATACGATCACCGCGACCGTAAGTTTCATGAGGGATGATCTGATCGCGCTTCAATACCGATTCGGCATTGCCGCCCAAATCTATAACCATGATCTCATGAGTCTGTTTTTTTACAGTAGCGTTTACCACGTGTCCTACATGTTCACGCTGCTCGGAAATAACTTGCTCGCGTTCTGCATCTTTAACTTTCTGAGACAAAACCTGCTTGGCCGTCTGGATGGTAATGCGATCAAACTCAACTGACGGGATCTGCTCTTCTACCACATCTCCTGCGGCGATGCCTTCATGATCAATTTTGGCCGCTTCCAAAGACATTTCAGAAGCAGGATTATCCAAAGCGCCATCGGTATCCACCACAGTCCAACGACGGAACGTATCGTAAGAACCGTCTTTTTTATTGATGGCCACTCGTACGGCTATATCCACAGGATATTTTTTCTTAGTGGCTGTTGCCAAAGCCAACTCAAGCGCCTCAAAGATCTTATCTTTGGGAATGGCACGCTCGTTGGACAAAGCTTCAGCGATTGCAATAATTTCCTTACCCATTTATCAAAACCTCATTTGGTGCTTTTGGAAGTTTTTTTGCCTCCGGCAGGAAATACCGGAACCAATCTTGCCAACAACACATTGGTAAAAGCGATTTCAAAAATCTGATTATCGTCAGTCTGCACGTTCAGGATCCCGTCCTGACAGGATTTTAAACATCCCTGCAGTTTGCGTTTTCCGTCAGTCGGCATCTTAAGCTCAAGCTTTATGATATTTCCCACATAACGTGACGCCTGCTCCTTTGTAAAGAGTATGCGATCAAGCCCCGGCGATGATATTTCAAGTGTGTATTTCGGTCCGATGGGATCTGCGACGTCCAGCGCCGGAGAAATGAGATTGGACAGTTCACCGCATTGATCAACGCTTACCCCTTCGGGGCCTTCCACGTAAATCTGCAAAACTGCATGATCACGACCGCCGCGGTAGCGTATTCCCCACAGCTCAAGTCCAGAACTCTCCACGAAAGGCAGCACAATTTCCCGCACTTTCTCCTCAATTCCCGCCATCGGCACCTCACTTTTAATAAAAAAAAAGGCCCTCTTTAAAATGGGCCTTCATAAAGTTCCACTTGTTTTTATACGAATTGAGAATTCAATTTCCCGCATCGCAACTTAAAAAAAACAGTCAAACGCGACTCTTACTTTCAAGCGGCTGTATTTATAGCAGGATCCTGCATAAATATCAAGTTTTTCCGCCGCTTTCATAAATATCTGTATGCCTCATCAGCGTCGCTGGTTCAAGATGAGTTTTACCGCGTCTATGGATGTTTTGTCAGCCCTTAAAATTTTTATACGCGCACTGCCGAAACTTAACACTTCCCCTACTTCAGGAACTCGCTGCAGACAATCTAAAATAAATCCGGCAATAGTTTGATAATGCTCAGAAGGAGGTGCTTTAAAGCCAGTGATCCTAGCAACATCCGTAAGTACCGCTCCGCCGTCTAAGCGAAATATACCGTTTTCCAATTTGACCACTTCGGGGATTTCGCTTTGATCAGGAAGTTCGCCTGACACCTCTTCCATGATATCGCGCAAGGTCACCACCCCTTCAAAATTGCCAAACTCGTCATAAACAAAACCTATGTACTGTTTGGCCGCTCTGAATTCATCCAATGCCTTCAAAATGTTCACACTTTCAGGAAGATACAAAGGCTGTTTTACCAATTTTTGCATTTCCTCCTGAGAGACTTTGTGCTGTACTCCCAAAGCTAAAAGATCAGCACGCGGCACATAACCTTCAGGGGTATCGCGATGATCGCGCAAACAGGCTACAAGTCTTGAGTGTACGGATCTCTCGGCGCAGGCAAGCACATCTTCTGCAGGAGCGTCCAACATTACATATTCAAGTTCATTTCTGGCCGTAAGCACTGCTTTTACCGGGATCGCCCGCAACTGCAATACACGTGCGACCATATCTTTTTCGCTTTGATTAAACACCCCTTCTCCGGTTCCCTGCACTATAGCTTCCTTGAGCGAAGACACCTCACCTGAACGCGATCCCAAAAGACGCAACACCAAATTGGCCGCCAGTTCGCGATTTTGCATACCACCAGTTGAGCCCAATCCCAATACGTTGCGTCTTGCGATCTCGTTGAAGATCTCAATGAGCACAGAAAAGCCGATAGCCGCATACAAATACCCTTTGGGCACCTCAAGATGCAAGCCTTCCATAATGAGTGAAAAACCGATCAGCAAAAGAAATCCCAGGCACAGGATCACAAGCGTAGGATGTCTTGCTACTACCGCGCTTACCACCCCGGAAGCAGCGGTCATTATTGCCATTGATAACAATACCGCCGCCATCATGATGAAGACATGCTCGGTCATTCCTACAGAGGTAATGATTGCATCAACTGAAAAAATGGCATCCAAAACCATGATCTGCACGGAAACCATCATAAGAGAATGACCTCCGGCGCGGCTTAAAGTCATTGCCGTTTCCTCAGAATTTCCTTCAAGTTTCTGGTGCAAATCAGCCGTTGCTTTGTAAAGCAAAAACAGCCCTCCTGCTAGCATCACCACATCACGAACGGTAAAATCCATATCAAAAAGTGTGAACAGAGGAATGGTCACGGCAGCAGCATACGCAGCGAATACCAACATGACAAGGCGAATTTTCAGAGCTCCTGCAATGCCAATATTACGTGCTTTGGCCGCCTGCTGCGGTGGAAGCTTTTGAGACACAA
>JALEXT010000091.1 GCA_022779845.1 Succinatimonas sp. | reverse complement strand
ACCGCGAGGATAAGCACGCCGACGTCTCCGAAAATCGCCATCCAAATTCCGGCATACCCCAAAGCTCCCAAGAGCAGGATCCCGAGTTTTACCACTACTGAAAACCACAGATTTTGCATGGCCAAAGCATAGGTTTTACGTGACAATTCGATTGCACGCGGAATTTTCATAAGATCATCGGTCATCACGACCACATCTGCTGCTTCAACAGCGGCCTGTGATCCGAACTGTCCCATGGCAATGCCCACGTCGGAAGATGCCAGTACCGGCGCATCATTAATGCCGTCCCCCACAAAAGCGGCCAATCCGTATTTACTTTTGAATTTCTCAAAATTTTTAAGTTTATCTTCAGGCAACTGTTCGGCCATTACCTCGGAAATCTTAAGATCTGCAGCAACTTTCTGAGCGGCGACCTGTTTATCTCCGGTGATAAGACAAGATCTGATCCCCAACTTTGAAAGTTTAATCAAAGCCTCGCGTGCTCCTTGTTTGGGCTCGTCAAAAAGCTCAAGTATTCCCAAAAGACGATTATTTTTGAGTACATAGATATCTGTGCCGAAACTTTGATTGCGCTCGACTTTTTCAGTACTTTCACGACTTACCAGTTCAAAACGTCCTGCAACTACTTTATTCCCGTCAATTTCTCCGCACAGTCCAAGACCTGCCATTTCCTGAGGATTTGACAGTTCTGGAACTTTAATACCGCGTTTTTGCGCTTCATCAACCACGGCTTTTGCCAAGGGATGAGTACTGAATTTTTCCAAAGCCGCGGCAATTTTTAAAACTTCGTTCTCATCTGCACCGTTAAGACTTTTAATTTTGGAAACGACAAAGGCTCCTTTGGTAATAGTCCCTGTTTTGTCAAAAGCCATAGCCTTGAGTTTGGCAAGATTTTCAATAAATACCGTTCCTTTTACCATTATTCCTATTTTTGATACCGCTCCCATGCCTCCGAAAAAAGACAAAGGTACGGAAAGAACCAGAGCACAGGGACAGGAGACTACCAGAAAAACCAAAGCTCTACTTCCCCAATCGCTCCATGAGGCATCTTTAACAAACAGCGGGATCAAGGCAAGTAACACGGCACCTGCAACCACCAACGGGGTATACCAATTTGCAAAGCGTCTTATCAAAGCCTCAGGACGCGATTTATTGGCTGCGGCATCTTCGATTAAATTCAATAGTCTGGTGATCGATGAATTTCGATGATCACAACTTACCTTAAGCTCGATAACCCTGCCTGTATTAATACAGCCTGAGGGGATCTCTTCTCCTTTCTGATAGACTCTGGGCTCACTTTCTCCGGTTAAAGCCGAAGTGTCGATGTCCGCGTGCTCGGTCAGAAGGACGCCGTCTAGGGCAACGGCTTCTCCTTTTAAGATCCTGATCTTCTGCCCGATCTTTACCTTCCGCGGTTTTATTATTTCTTCGCTCCCGTCATCGTTTACCACGCGGACACTTTGCGGTTTTAATTTGAGAAGAGAGGTGATCTCTCCTCGTGATTTACCCTGTGCATATTTTTCAAAAGCCTCTCCTATCATGTAAAAAACCATGACGGCCAAAGCTTCAGCGTAATCACGGATCCCGAATGCCCCGAAGGTGGCAATTACCATCAGGAGCTGCTCATTCAAACGTCTGGTCTTAATTAAACCTTTAAAGGCTTCAATTATGATTTTATAAGACAGAGGAATATAAGCACACAAACAAAGTATGGCCAAAGTCAGATTGCCGATGTTTAAAAATTGCCCGTGTTCTTGAGCAATAAGAAACCCCATCATGGTTACGGCAAACAACAAAGTAAGTTTTTCCCGTAATGACATTTCTTTGAACATTTTTTCCTCTCTAATCTAATAAGCAGGCTTCTTTTTACATCTGAGCAATTATTCAACTGTCAGAGCAAAACAACAGGAACAAACGTTCCTGTCTTGTTTCTAGTCACGCAAAGTGATGCTTATTCCGTCTTCAAATCCGGCCGCCACCCGATTGGCCTTTTCCACGGCTTCATCCTCATCACAATCTTCTGCGGTTTCTAGAACCAAAGAGCCCATGGCAAAATTCAAATTGGCAGCGCCGAAAGCTTTGGCCAATAAATCTTCTAACTTTGCAGCGCAATGCGGACAATCAACGCCTTCGATATCACAGCGGATCTTCATATAACCGTCCTTATTTACAGTTGAACACTTGATTAACTGAATTTAGTATACGTTCATTTGAGCATTTGTTCAACTATAAATAATAAAAAAAGCCCCCGCAGGGGCTAAAGAGCAAGAATAATTGCTTATTTCATGAGATTTGGCAAAAACATGCTGATCTCTGGGATATAAGTGATGAACATGAGACAGGTGATCATTATCAAAAGGAAAGGAATGATACCTTTTAACACCACTTCAAGTTTACTGTTGGAAACACGTGCGGCCACAAACAGAGCCATACCCAAAGGAGGGGTGATAAATCCTATGGCAAGGTTGCAAACCATGATGATACCGAAATGTACCGGATCTACACCGATTGACTGAGCAATGGGAAGAAGGATCGGTGCCAAAATTAAGATGGCGGGGGTCTGATCCATAAAGCATCCGACGATGAGCAACAAGACGTTTATGAGCAATAACAACAGGATCTTATTGTCCGTTACGCTGATGATAGCTTCGGTGATAAGCTCCGGGATCTGCTCTACGGTAAGCACTTTTGAAAAAGCGCTAGCGGTAGCCAAGATCACCAAAATGGTACCGGTTGTACATGACGAAGTGGCAATCGTTTCATAGAGCTTTTTTAAAGGAAGTTCTCTGTGAATGACGGTTCCGCATAAGAACGCATAGATAACCGCAACTGCAGCCGCCTCAGTAGGGGTAAAAATGCCGCAGTAAATGCCGCCTAAAATGATCACAGGATTAATCAGCGCCCACTTGGCATCCCAAACTGCGGCACCTGCTACTTTCCAAGAAAAAGGCTCTTTGTTGCCGGTATAACCGTTTAATTTTGAAAACACATATGCATAGAGCATAAGTGCTGCACCGATAAAGATGCCGGGTACAATGCCTGCGGTAAACAGAGATACAACTGATGCACCGGTGGAAACGCCGTACAATACCATGGGAATTGAAGGAGGAATGATCACACCTATGGTACCTGCAGTAGCTACCAAAGCCAAAGCAAAAGAACGCTTGTAACCAAGCTCAATCATCGTAGGGATCACCATGGAACCTACGGCTGCTACGGTAGCAGGGCCAGAACCAGAAACTGCAGCAAAAAACATGCACACGAGTACGGTCACAATGGCGATACCGCCGGTAATGCGTCCGAAAAACACGTTACAAACGTTAAGAATGCGGCGGGACACTCCGCCTGCACCCATAAGATCGCCTGCCAAAATAAACATCGGCACAGCCAAAATGGGGAAAGAGTCACAGGCATTGACCATAGCCTGAGGCACCGAAGAAAGAGAAATCGACTCACCGCCTACCAGCGAGCACAAAGTTGCAAAGCCTATGGCGATACCCACAGGAAGATTCCAGAAGAGGAAAATCACCAGACAGGCAATGAGAATAACGGGGACTGATAACATCACTTATTCCTTATCTTCACTCTTCATCCGAGGGATCATGCAGATGCTTTATTCCGTGCACCATGGCCTGTATCACCCTGACAGAGGTCAAAGCAAAACCGACTACCGGAGCAGCATAGACTATCCACATGGGAATGCGCATGGAAGGAGACAAAAGACCTATATTGTACTGACGCGCCATGAATTGCCACGCAAGTGCAAGGATCCAAATTGAAAATACCAAAAAGAGCAATTGCCCAGAGAGCGTCACATACTTACGCATTGCTTTTGGAAATACCAAAAGAAATGCATCGATGGTGATATGTTTCATCATCAGTGCCCCGTAGCTTATGCCTACGAACACCAACCACACGAAACAATAACGGGCAAATTCCTCAGACCATCCAAGCGACTGGTGCATGCAATAACGCATGAATACTTGGATCCCCAATACCACGGCAATTGCGGACATCAGTCCGACACAGAGATTTTTCTCCAAATTGCAGTTTAGATATTTGACAAGAGACAGCATTTACCTTGTTTCCTTGCAACCTTCATATAAACACGGCCGACAATGCGGCCGTGCGAAAATTTAATCAGTATTGTTTGTTCAATACCTGATCAAGGTACTCAGGATGTTCCATCTTTGATTTAACGAGATCGTAAACACCTGCAGCTTTGGCCTGATCCTGCCACTGCTGACGATCCGCATCGCTAAGTTCTATGACTTCACAACCTGCCTTCTTGAATTTATCAACTGACAAAGCGTCGAGTTCGGCAGTACGCTCGCGTTGCTTCTTGGCAAAAGCAGCCGCAGCATCGTCCATAGCCTTCTGCTGTTTGGGGCTCATGGAATCATACTTGGCCTTATTCATAAGCAGGATCTGCGGGCTGAAAAGGTGGCCGGTCAGCGAAATATAATGCTGAACCTCATACAGCTTGTTTGAATCGATAATGGCCAGAGGGTTTTCCTGAGCATCAACGGTACCCTGTTGCAATGCAGGCAGAAGTTCGGCAAAAGCCATAGGGGTAGGATTTGCGCCCCAGGCTTTCCACATGGCAAGCTGAATATCAGATTCCATCACACGCACTTTTTGGCCTTTGACGTCGGCAGGTACCTTTACCGGCACTTTGTTATTGGTGTAATTACGGAAACCGTTACCCATGAAAGCCATGACCTTGAGGCCTTTCTTCTCCACCTGATCATTAACTTTCTTTGCCAATTCACTGTTAAAGCACTTCAAACCGTCCTCAGTGCTTGAAAAGAGGAACGGTGCTTCCCAAAGATAGGTATCAGGTACGATTGAAGTTAAAACCGTAGGCTGAGTCATGACCAAATCGATGTCGCCGTTGATGGTAGACTCGGTGGCAACACGATCATCTCCCAACATATTGTCGGGAAAATGCTTAACCTTGATGGTTCCGTCAGACTCTTCTTTGGCGATCTTCATAAGATCTTTGGCTGCATCTTTTGCCGCCACGTTAGTGGCGTTGGAAAAACGCAGGGTGAAATTCTCATCTGCCTGAGCAGAAGCTGATGCGGCAATGATGACGGCGCTTAAAGCTGCAGCCAAAAGATGCTTAGTTTTCATGGTTAACTCCTAAGGTTTATCTGAACCATTTGTTTTGAAAATGTTATGAAAAGTATTTGTAAAATTACAAAATTTCTTT
>JALEXT010000055.1 GCA_022779845.1 Succinatimonas sp. | reverse complement strand
GGATAACATGTTGACAAACAGTGTGTGTTTTAAAAAAGTTGAATGAATGCCTAAGGGCTGATCCCAAAAGGCGGCTTATTCTAGCATGAAGGTCGCTTTTTTTAGGATTAAAAATTCAAAAAACCGCTAAAAAAACGTCTTTATGTATTTTCAGTCAAATCGTTCCAAAAATTTCGCGATCCGAAAACTTATTATTCTGCCCCAAATGTTTGCAAATTCTTAATTTTATGCACAAAAATGGGTCTAAAACTCCCCGTTTTGTTAAAATTTAGGGCATATATCGTTATAAGCGTCAAAATGACATATAAGAGAAATAAGAGAGTGGGATCATGCGCAACAAAATGCAAATTTCTTTAAAGTCACCTTCTGAAATCGAAAAGATGAGGGTAGCCGGACGTCTGGCAGCCGAAGTTTTGGAATTTATCGAACCTTATGTAGTAGCTGGAGTTACTACCGGAGAACTTGACGATCGCATGAACGACTACATCGTCAACGTCGAGCAGGCCATAAGTGCCGATTTAGGTTACGAAGGTTACCCCAAAGCTACCTGCATCAGCGTAAATGAGGAAGTATGCCACGGCATTCCCGGTCCGAAAATTTTACGCAACGGTGACATAGTCAATATCGATATCACCGTCATAAAAGATAAATACTACGGCGATACCTCAAAAATGTATGTCGTAGGCGGAAAAACCTCGTTAAGAAACGAGCAGCTGATACGCTGTGCTCAGGAAGGAATGTACGAAGCCATCAAAACGGTCAGAGCAGGAAGCAATCTTGCCGATATCGGAGCTGCCATTCAAAAAGTTGCCGATCGTTACCATTTTTCAATCGTGCGCGACTACTGCGGACACGGAATAGGTTCCGGCTTTCATGAAGATCCTCAGGTTCTGCACTACAAAAACAATTTCGATTTGCTTTTGGAACCGGGCATGTGCTTTACCATTGAACCTATGATCAACGCCGGTACCTATAAATGCAAGGTTAATCGCAAAAACGGTTGGGTAGTAACCACAGCCGATCATCAGCCTTCGGCTCAATGGGAACACACTCTGCTCGTTACTGCCGACGGCGTTGAAGTGCTCACTTTGCGCAAGGACGAGGATTTTCCCCGCATAATTCATCACTAAGAATAAAACCGGTCCTATGTTTGAGAACATCAAAGTCCCGAGGCTCATCGACGAAACCGCATCAGAATCATGTCGTATCTTCGATGAAAAAAATACTGACGTCACAGATGTAAAACAGTGCCGTCAGATGCTTTCCTCTTTTCGCGATCACCTGTGCGAATTTTTCAGAAAAGGAGCCGATGTCCATGCGCTTTTGGAAACGCGCACACGCTTTTTAGATCATCTTTTAGGCAGACTTTTCAAACATTTCGGACTTGATGACGACAATAAACTGGTACTTTTGGCCGTAGGAGGTTTCGGTCGCGGCGAAATGTTCCCAGGATCTGACGTAGATGTTTTCATCGCTGCCGACTGTGACGAAATTCCCGTAATTCTCGGTGAAAAAATCGAAGCTTTCGTATCCTATCTTTGGGATATCAAACTGGATTTGGGATCTTCAGTACGTACCCTGTCTGAAACCGTATTGGAATCGCGTCGCGACATCACCATACGTACCAATCTTTTGGAAAATCACTTCATTGCCGGTTCAAGAGCAGTACTTTCAAAACTTGAAAAAAGGCTGGAGGCAGATCAGTATTGGGATCCAAGGCGTTTTTTAGACGCAAAAGTAAAAGAACAGCAAGAACGTTACCATCAATACCGCGATACCGTCTATTCAATCGAACCTGACGTAAAGAACAACCCAGGAGGATTGCGCGATCTGCAGGTGATCACATGGGTTACGGCCATGCACAGCAAAGCCAAAACTCCTGAAGACATCTTTCGCATCGGTCTTTTTACTCAGGATGAATACTCGGAATTTAAAGAAAGCGTGCGTTTTCTTTTTGAAGTGCGCTTTGCCCTGCATTTGTGTTCCGGAGGCAGCAATCGTCTGACTTTGGACATGCAAAAAAGTACCGCAGCTCTTTTGGGCTACGGTGACGAAGGCAATGCTCCTGTAGAAAGCATGATGCGCGAGCTTTTCAGAACCTTCAGACGCGTACGTGAACTAAATGATATTGTTCTGCAACTTGAAACTCTCAGGATCAAAGGGCAGCTGGACGGAGAAGACGAGCCTGTATTTTTAAACAGTTTTTTCGTACAGCGCGGAAAATATATAGATATCCCGGATCATGAGCTTTTTCATAATGATCCTGGAAAGATACTCGAACTTTTTCTGCAGATCACCAAACATCACGAAATACGTTCAATCCATGTCAACTGTCTGAAAGCACTGCGCAATTCAAGACGTGCTCTTACCCAGTACTTTATCGAACATCCAAGTTGCCGCCGTACCTTCAAAGCCATACTTACGGATCTCGATTCGGTTACCACAGCCTTGCCGCTGATGCACGAAACACGCGTGCTCTCATCATATATGCCGCAATGGGCCCGCATTGAGGGGCTGACTCAGTTCGATATGTTCCATTTGTTCTCGGTTGATGAGCACACCATAAGAGTTTTATCCAATCTGAAAGCTTTGCAAAACAGCAACGATCCTACTTTCTCTCTGTTTGCTACTTGCATGCACAGATTGTCAGAACCGGGACTTCTATGCGTGGCGGCATTCTTACACGACATAGCCAAGGGCCGCGGAGGACATCATGCCGAAGAAGGAGCCAAAGAAGCTTTTAATTTCTGTCAGCTGCACGGTTTTGCTTCTTTCCAAACCGAGCTTATTGCCTGGACCGTACACAGTCACCTCATGTTTTCCAATACCGCTACCAGACGCGATATTGCCGATCCAGAAGTCATCAACAAATTTGCAGCCTTTGTAAAAGATGAAGAGCATCTGAATATGCTTTACTGCATGACCGTTGCTGACATCACCGCAACCAATGAAAATGAATGGAATTCCTGGAAAGATTCAATTTTCAAACAGCTTTACCTATCAGTAAGACAGGTATTAAGAAGCGGTCTGGGATCGGCTCAGGACACCACCTTACAAGCTCAGGAAAAGCAGCAGCTCATTATTGAGAACAGTCCAGAGATCAAAAAATCAGAACTTTTGCGCTTTTTTTCTCAATTTCCTACGGCATATTTTCTGCATTACTCCCATCAGGAAGTACACTGGCATATACGCAATATTCTGCGATACAAAGAACGTGCCCATCCACTCATACTCTTTGCTCAGCACGGAAGTCTGGGAACCGAGCTTCTCGTCTACTACCGCACCTCATCTCCGCTGTTTTTTGCTCAGGTGACCGCGGCTATGGCCCTAAAGCACCTGAATGTTTACAGTGCCCAAATCTTCAAGACTCATCACAGTCATTTGTTGTGTACCATTAAATTTCAGACGCGAAAGAATCAACCTTTGGACAACGACAGACTGCACAGCCTGCGCAAATCCATTTTGGCCCAGCTTGAAAAAGACGAATGCTCGGTAAAAGTGACGCGTGATGCCGCCCATATTTTCGAAATTCCTCCTAAAGTGAAATTTCTCAATGAGGAGGAAGCCTCACATTCGTCTGTTGAAATTTCATGTCTTGACGGAGAAGGTTTGCTGGCAAAAATCGGCATGACTCTGGGTGAGAGCGGCTGTCTCATTACCGCCGCTAGGATCACCACCACGGGCGAGCGAGCCGATGACTTTTTCACCGTTACCGATTTAAACGGCATGCCGCTTGACGAGAATAAAAAGAACGAACTTACCAAAGCCTTATACAAAGCTTTGCAAGAGTAAAGACTACCTTAACTTTTCGGGTAGAAATTTTAAAACAGGAGATATCGATGTCTACCAAAGATCTGCAAGGGATCATCGACGCTGCTTTTGAAGAGCGTGCCACCCTTAATCTTTCCACTGCCTCATCAGAGGTTAAAAATGCCGTAAACGACGTCTTAAACGGGCTTGACAACGGAACGCTGCGCGTTGCCGAAAAAAAAGACGGCGAATGGATCACCAACCAATGGATTAAAAAAGCAGTTTTACTTTCTTTTAAACTCCACAGCAATGAAATAACTCAGATCCCGGGCGGTGCCTACTACGACAAAGTTCCGCTTAAGTTCTTAGGATATGATTCAGAGCGCTTTGAACGCGAGGGGCTGCGTATCTGCCCGGGTGCCGTGGTACGCCGCGGAGCCTTTATTGAACCCACTGCCGTGCTCATGCCTTCATTCGTTAACATAGGCGCACATGTAGGTGCCGGTACCATGGTAGATACCTGGGCTACCGTAGGATCCTGTGCTCAGGTAGGCAAAAACGTACATATTGCAGGCGGTGCCGGCATAGGCGGAGTGCTTGAACCGGTACAGGCCAATCCCACCATCATCGAGGACAACTGTTTTATCGGAGCGCGCTCTGAAGTTGTCGAAGGATGCATCATCGGCGAAGGTTCCGTGATCTCCATGGGTGTTTTCATAGGCAAATCCACACGTATCTATGATCGTACCACCGGCGAAACTACTTACGGTTATGTGCCGCCTCACTCGGTGGTCGTAGCCGGTAATTTGCCATCTAAAGACGGCAAATATTCACTCTATGCCGCCATCATTGTCAAACACGTTGATGAAAAAACTTTATCAAAAGTAGGCATCAACGGCCTTTTGCGTGAAGTTCAAAGCGAAATTCACGGCTGATAACCTCCTCTACAAGCCCCCGCAACGGGGGGCTTGCCCTCAGTCAGGATCTGCATCCTCCAGACTTTCATCTGAAAATTCATCATGATCATAGTTCAAATTAAGCAGTGCGGACGTTTGTATCTGCAAAGCTATTCCTCTTACAAAGGACGCTCTCCAACTTGAAATGATCCCCTGCTCCTTTAATTTTTCCGTATACGCATACAAAGCATCGTAGAAGTTTCCCCAAAGCTGCGATAAGGAACGCAGAAGCTGGGCATCCTGCTCGCTGACCTGCCCTATGGCTGCAAGTCTTGTTTCAAGCTCACTTTCATAGGTTCTTCTGTTGTGAGCATTCTCATAATCACAAATATCCGGATCACGGCTGGCCACGCACTGACGTTGCAGAAAATAATCGCCAAAACCGTAGGTTTTATACAAAGAAAGCAAAGTCAATGACAGTTTAGAACGCAACTTTACTCCCACGGCATCGTCAGCAATGTCCTGAGCAAACACCGATTGTTGCCACGCTTTGGCAAACTCGTCCCAACATTTGAAAACGTTTTTCAACTCATTATTTTTAAGACCGAAACTGTCAAGATCGGCGTTCACGCCTTTTATACACTCATCAGATCCGAAGAAAAATTCGCTGCCGTTTTCTCCGTCAAAAAAGGAGCACACCGCCTCCAGTCTGTCGTTACTGGTAAGCTTGCCGTCATTACCCTGCACAAAGGCATTTTCATGTTTGAAACTTACACCTTCTGGCATTCCCGCAAGACGCCAAATTCTGAGCAACATGGTTCGATAAATGATCGGGCGTAAAGCCAAAGCCTGTTTCACCGGAGGCAAAGAAGCTGAAAATTCCCGATAAAATTCAGTCCATTCCTTAAGCGCCGCTTCAATCTTCTCGGAGGTATTAAGAGATCCGGCTACTCTGCGCATAAGTACGGCTGTATATTTCAGGGCTTCAAGTTCATAACGACTGTCCACATCGTACAAAAGAGTAGTGGGATCTCCTTCATACTCTTTGATATCAAAATAAGACTTCGGTTCATCGATAAGATTGCGTCCACCTATAAGAGAGTAGAGCATCAAATTCCACTCACGTCCGTCAGCCCTTATATCTTTAATCACAGTCTGTCCGGGAACCATGTCCACTGCTTCATTCCAAAGCTTTTCGTACTTTTTAAAATGTGACTGTTCGCGGTTAAAAAGTGCATCTAAAAATGACAACGGACCACGTCCTGCATGCTGATAAAAACGATCAAGAGCAAACTTGCATGCAGATGAATGAGGTAAAAAAACAAAATGGCCGTTTTTAACCTCGGTACACAGCTCATCGTAGTTGATGTCGCCGCTTTCGCGTTTGAAACCGCCGTTTGGCCACAGCATGGCTGAAACCAAGGGTACGTTGCATTGATAAGAATTGTTAAGACATAAAGCAGTACACTCGGCTGCTACCTTTCGCATGGTAAGTTCGGCACCTACCATGGGCACGGACAGCTTTGTCGGTACTCCCATGTATGCAGCATCTTCATCGCTGAATTCAAAACAAAGCTCGGGACTGTCGCGAAGAGAAACGATCAGATCCTGATCTACCTGAAATTCGAGCGAATTGCCTGATACTTCTGCATAAACCAAAGTGTTAATGGTGTCAGAAGATACTTTTACCTGAATCACAATATCGTTGTCACAGCTTTTGGGTAACAGCAAAGTAAAACGATAGGCATATCCGGTATTTTTTGCACACAGCACCGTCTGCAGCTGAGTGGTATTTTTAGTATTGATAAAGGCCGATACTTCCGACTGATCCTGCGGATAATGCAATTCTCCGGCCTTCCAAACAGGAGCGGCCGCACTGTTTGACGCCATGAACGTCAAAGCGAACAAGAGCAGCGGCAAACCCTTCATTTTTCAACCCTCCGTATTGCCGCTAAGTATACGCTTTGACTAAAAAAATGCTTAAAGATCCATACTTTTTCAAGTTAAAAAAAATCCCCGGAACAATGCCGGGGATCATGCTCTAATTTGTTCAGCTAATGCTTAACCGCCGAAGTTGTCGAAGAAGATGGTATCGTCTTCAACCCCCAAAGAGTGAAGCATGTTTACTGCAGATTTGGTCATCATCGGAGGTCCGCACATGTAGTATTCGCAATCCTCAGGATTCTTGTGAGCCTTGAGGTACTGTTCATACAGCACGTTGGCAATAAAGCCAGTCAAACCGGTCCAATGATCTTCAGGACGAGGATCGGACAAGGCCAGATGCCAAGTGAAGTTAGGATGCTCTTTGGCCAACTGGTTGAACTCATCCACATAGAAGGCTTCGCTTAAGGAACGGGCACCGTACCAGAAGGAAATGCGGCGCTTGGAGTTCAGACGCTTCAACTGATCAAAGATGTGAGAACGCATAGGAGCCATACCGGCACCGCCGCCGATGAACACCATCTCATTATCAGTCTCCTTGGCAAAGAACTCGCCGAAAGGACCTGAAATGGTGACTTTATCACCAGGCTTCAAGCTCCAGATGTAGGAAGACATGATACCGGGCTTGGCACCGGGTACGTTAAACGGCGGAGTAGCAAGACGCACGTTCAACATAATGAGGCCCGTCTCACCAGGATAGTTAGCCATGGAGTAAGCGCGGATGGTCGGAGTATCAACCTTTGAAACAAGCTTATCAAAGCCGAAATGCAGGAATGCACCCTTAAACTGCGGCTCGATGTCGAAGTCCTTGTAATACACGGTGTGTGCAGGAGCTTCAATCTGAATATAACCGCCGGCACGGAAAGGAACTTCCTCTCCGTCAGGTACCTTAAGGCGCAGTTCCTTAATAAAGGTTGCCACATTGTGATTGGAAATGACGGTGCATTCCCATTTTTTCACGCCGAACACGGAAGCCGGAAGTTCGATGTTGATATCGTTCTTCACGGAAACCTGACAGGCAAGACGCCAGCCTTCTTTAATCTGACGTTTGGTGAAGTGTGAATACTCGATAGGCAACACACTGCCGCCGCCTGAAGTAACTTTGAGCTTGCACTGACCGCAGGCGCCTCGACCACCGCAGGCAGAAGACACGAAAATGCCCTTGTCGGAAATGGTGTTAAGCAACTTGCCGCCTGCCGGAGCCTTCAGCGACAGCTTGGGATCGTCGTTGATCCCAATGGTAATGTCACCGGAGCTGACGAGGAATTTCTTCGCAACGACAATCACGGTAACCAGTACGGCGATGATCACGACGAACATCAACACGCCGTATAAGATTGTATTCATGACTCCTCTCCCTTAAAGCTGAATACCAGAGAAGGACATAAAGCCT
>JALEXT010000048.1 GCA_022779845.1 Succinatimonas sp. | reverse complement strand
CTGGTGAAGGAAACTGGGGAGATGCCGAGGATCCCAAATCATATGCAGCCTATCGTTATACGGAAGCGAAACTTGCAAAATTCTCTAATGCTTTATTAAGTGATCTTAAGAGCGGTTGCGTTGAATGGATAAAAAACTTCGACGGTCAGCGTAATGAACCCAAAGATCTGCCGGCAAGGCTCCCTGCAATTTTATTAAACGGTACTACCGGAATTGCAGTCGGTATGGCTACCGATATACCGCCGCATAATCTGTGTGAAGTGGCAGATGCCGTTATTTATCTGATGGATCATGAGAAAGCAACGGTAGCAGAACTCATGCAGTTTATTCATGGACCTGATTATCCTACGGATGCTCAGATCACCTCAAGTCGGGCCGAGTTGCAGAAAATTTATGAATCAGGTCGCGGCAGCGTGAGAATGCGGGCAACCTATACCGTAGAAAAAGAGGGCATAGTAATACGAGCCATGCCTTATCAGGTTTCGGCAGGGCTCATTGAAAAACAAATCTCTGAATTGATGGAGAAAAAGAAACTGCCGTTGGTTGACGATGTGATCAATGCCTCGGATCACAGCGATCCTTGCAAATTGATCATAGTGCCGCGTTCCAAACGGGTTAAAGCCGATGAACTCATGGAGTATTTATTTGCTCTTACGGATCTTGAGACTACCTATCGTGTGAATCTCAATATGTTGGGATTAGACGGCAAACCTCAGGTTAAAAGCTTGCCTGTGATTCTTAAAGAATGGCTCACTTTCCGTAATGCTTCGGTGAAACGCCGTCTTAATTATAGGTTGGAACAGGTTAATGCCAGATTGCATGTCCTTGAGGCATTGATGACGGTTTATCTCAATCTTGACGAAGTATTGAGAATAGTACGGGAGAGTGATCATCCCAAACAGGAGCTTATGGAGAAGTTCGGTTTGGATGATAAACAGGCTGAATATGTACTCGATACCAAATTAAGACAACTGGCCAGACTTCAGGAAATCAAGATCAAAGAAGAGCAGGATCTCCTTTGTAAAGAAAAAAATAATATTGAAGAGATCTTATCTTCAGAAAAGAAACTTAAGGCTTTGGTAAAAAAGGAGATCAAAGCCGACAAGAAACTTTACGGCGATGAGCGCAGAAGTGAAATTTGTGAGCATGACAGCGCAGCTGCGGTTTCAGGCGATGACTTGATACCGAGTACTCCCGTCACCGTGATCCTTTCTAAAATGGGCTGGATACGTGCTGCCAGCGGAACCGATGCCGACGCTGAAAATATGTCTTATCGCAGCGGAGATGCTTTCTTGGCCAAAGTTTCAGGTTATACCAATGAAACTGCCTGTTTTATCAGCAATTTGGGACGTATATACAACGTGGATATAGGGGAACTTCCGTCTGCACGCGGTCAGGGAGAACCGCTGTCGTCCAAGGTTACTTTGTCCCCAGAAGAAAGTATCAGCAGTGTACTTATTCCTCGTAAAGGGGAATTTTACCTTGTGGCTAATTCCAAGGACTACGGTTTTATCTGTTCTGCTGATGCTCTTTTGACGCGCATGAAAGCTGGCAAAGCTTTTATGACTTTGGATCCTGATACCAAAATTTTTGCGCCGGTAAAAGTTAATTCCAAAGAAGACGATACCGTGGTGGCAGTCAGTCGTCAGGGCAGGATCTTGATATACAAGGCATCTGAAATTCCGGTTTTATCGTCAGGGCGCGGCAGTAAACTTATCAGTATTAACAGCGCCAAACTTGAAGTCGGAGCCGACGGACTGGCTGCATGTGCCGTGATCCCCGCAGGGGCAAGTGCGGTATTGCATGCAGGCAAACGCATTATGAAACTTCCTGTATCTTTGCTGAAGGAAAAATTAAGTTCCAGGGGGCGGGCAGGTGAGGTATTGCCACGCGGGTATCAAAAGGTGGACAGTATTGAGGTGATCGTAAATACAGCTCCGTCTGATGAAGGTGAGGTAAATGCCGTTCCTGATTTTCAGCTGGAGTAAAATGGAAATCAGGTAAACCGCGCCTTAAGGCGCGGTATGACGTTTAGAAATACAGCCACATAGCTCCGAACAGTCTTAAGAACAAGGCGTTGAGGGCGTAAAGTACCAGCAGTACTACCATCAGAGAAATATCGATCATGCCTATGGGGGGAATGATCCTCTGTATCGGAGATACTATGGGATAGGTAAGTTGCCCGCAAAGCATGCTGATCCCTCTGGTCGAAGGTAACCAGGAGGTCAGGGCCTGAACAAGCAAGAGCACTATAAGCAGATAACCGAATGTTTTTACGGTCATAAGCATTCCCAAAACAGGGACAAATCCTATCAGTTCGCTTGAACCGAACCATAGGGCAAAGCCTAACCAAAACAACAGTGAAATTATTAAAGCCACGATCATGCCTGCATAAAAAAATCCGCGCACGTTTTTTTGTCTGAAGGGCATAAAGCGCATCACCGGCTCGGTAAGTTTTGCAACTGTTTGTGAAAGAGGATGGTAATAACTGACGCCTGAGGATTGCAGCAGGGAACGTAATTCAAAGAGCATGATCAGCGCCTGTCCTGCCAAAATGATGAGGGCGTAAGGGTTGTACATATGGTTCTCCTGGTTGAACGGTTCTGGTTAAAACATGCTTTCAAATTCGGCAGTGCGATCAAGACTTGCCTGAATGACTTTTTGCATCATATCTTCAAAGCCTCCTTCGCTCATCTTTGTAAGTCCTGCAAAGGTGGTTCCTCCTTTGGAGGTTACAGCTTCGCGCAAAGAGGCAATGCTTTGTTGCTGGTTGTTTATCACCATGTCGGCAGTACCTTTGAAGAGTTGCTCTACCATGGATCTGGAGTCTTTTTCATCAAGACCGTGTCGAACTGACTCTGCTATCAAAGCTTCCATGAAACGATAAACAAATGCAGGTCCGCATCCTGCTACCGCTCCTATGACATTGAGTTGCCGCTCATTACCTTCACAAACGGTTCCCATGCCTTTTAAAAACAGACGTACCAATTCCTTGTCAGGATCTGCACAGCCTTTATCGAAGGTTACTGCGGTAACCCCTTCTCCTATCTTTGCCGGGGTGTTCGGCATGATCCTTACTACTCTTGAGGAGTTTAAAAATTTTTCTATGGATTTAAGGGGATAGCCTGCTGCCATTGAGATCACCAGTTTTTCCTCAAAATCGATTTTGGCATCGGCAAGCTCCTGCAAAACTGCGGTGAGCATCTGCGGTTTTACCCCTAAGAAGACAATTTTTGACTTTTGTACAGCTTGCACGTTGTCGGTAGTGATGCTGGCACCTGATACTTTGAAATGCTCAAGCTTTTCAAGATGAGGTCCAGATACGGTGATATTTCGCGGAGACATGCTTTTTATCACGCTTTCAAAGATACATGAAGACATGTTGCCGCCGCCTATGAATGCAACGGAAGTATCAGTACGTCCTTGTTTGTATTCACGGGCACCGAATATGGCCGTTCCGATACGTACTTCGGTAGAACCGCATTCTATGGCTTCCTCCAAATCGTGAGTCATGCCCATGGAAAGCGTGTTTATCTCAGGGTATGTTCTTTTGAGCTTTTCAAACAGAGCTTCAAGTTTTTTGAAAGATTGCTTAATTTCGGTTTCGTCGGCCGTATCTTTGGCAACTCCCATGAGACCTTTTATGCGCAGGTTCGGTTTTGAAGCTACTTTGGAGGCTATTTGTTCTGCTTTCTCAGGAAGACATCCTGATTTTTGTTCTTCTCCTGAGATGTTTACTTCAATCAAAACTTCAAGAGGCTTCATATTTGACGGACGCTGTTCTGAAAGCCTTTCCACAACGATTTCTCTGTCCACGCTTTCGACGATGTCAAAGTGTTCGGCGATTAGCTTGGTTTTGTTTTTTTGAATGGGACCGATAAAATGCCAGCATATGTCGTTGTAACCTTTTTTGCGCAATTCTTCTATTTTTTCAGAGGCTTCGACTGCATATGATTCGCCAAAATGTCTCTCACCCTGAAGATATGCTTCTTCTATAGCTTCAACAGGTTTGGTCTTGCTGACGCATAGCAACCTGACCTGTTGGTTTTTTTGGTATTGGCTGACTGCACATTCTATCCTGTGGTGAATTTGAGACAGTTTTTCGCTTATGCTTAACATTTGTTCGTCTTTCCTTTAAATTGATACGATTAAGCAATTATAACCAAGCGTAAAACTTTCAAACGCATTACATGCAAATGGTGAAAAAAGATGTTTGTTATTGACAAGGAATTGTGTTCTGCCTGCGGCGATTGCAAAGATGCCTGCCCCTGCGATGCCATCGTAGAACACGATACTTACTGTGAAATTGATCCTGATCTTTGTGCAGAATGCGGAGCCTGCCAAGATGTTTGTGAGCAGGGGGCCGTAAGCGAACAGGAGATCCCTTCGGTGCGCGTTTGAGCTACAAATTTAAAAAGCCGTGACAACTAAAGAAATGACAAGGTAAGTTGCACGGCTTTTTATTGAAATTCTTTTTGGTTTAAGCTTCTTCTGTTTTCAGACGTCCCTGTCTGAAAGCGTCTAAGAATTCTCCCTTTTCAAGATTTTTAATATTGACGTCCATCTGATTAAACGGAATTTCAATACCGTATTTTGCAAATTCGCTTAGAGTCTGTGAACACAGATAATCGATGGTAAGTTTGCGTTTACCGATTTCTGCCACGTAAACTTCGCACATGATGGTAACAGCACTTTCATCCAGTGATTGTACGTAGATTAAAGGTGCCATGCCTTTGGCAATGAAGCGGCATTTGCGGATGATGGAGCTTAAAACTGCTTTTGCTCTGTTAACATCGGCACCGTAACCTATACCTACGGTGAATTCCAACTTGGTTACGGTGTTGGTAAGCGACCAGTTGGTCAAAGCTGCGGTAAGAAATTCGCGGTTGGGGATCATCACTTCCTTGTTTTCAAAAGAAAGTATGGTGGTGGAACGTATGCGTATGCGGCTTACGGTTCCGGATAAACCGTTTAAAGTGATGATATCGCCGACGCGTATCTGACGTTCAAACAGAATAATGATGCCGGAGACGAAGTTGGCGAAAATTTCCTGAAGGCCGAAACCTAAGCCTACTGATAAAGCTGCGACCAGCCATTGCAGATTTTCCCATTTTATTCCCACGGCACCTGCGGCAAAAACCAATCCCAAGGTCATGATGATATAGGAGGTAATGATTTTGATCGTATAGCTGGTACTGCGATGCTGTGCTCCGGTAGCCTTCCACATGAACATTTTTTCCAAAAGCGACGGAAGGTTGCGATTTAAAAGGACGGTGATTGCAATTATGAGTGCTGCAATGAGTACATCTGCCAAAGTCAGCGTATCAGTTACAATTTCTTTGCCGCCTGAAATATCGGTATGACTCCAAAGAACTATGTTTCTCAAATATCCCAAAGCGCCAGCAAGATCGTTCCATTGGAAATACATGAAAAACAAAGTGAGGCAAATCAGAGCTCCGTTTATAATTTTGAATGCTTTGGCCGAAAGATTTTCAAGTCCCAAACTTTCCTTAATGAATGCAAGATTGGTTTCGCGTTCGTGAGAGCCTTTGCTGTGCTCGTCAATATTGCTTATGGATTCAAGCCGTTTGCGCTGCATCTTTGATTGGAACACGTAGACGGCACGATGTACCGTGTTGGATACAATCCAGTAACCCAAAACCGTGTAGCAAGTATAGGCAATGCGGTTTATAAGCCTGATGGTAGTGTAGTAATAGCCGTTGGCCACCGCTACGGCAATTGCCAGCGGTAAAAGCAAACCTGCAGCTGATACAAACCATAAAAATGCGCTCATTTCGTCAGTGCTGTGCAGTTGAGTACGGATCCAGCGAAATGACACTATCACCATGGCAACAGAGCAAAGAATGATGACGAGAAAACCTATGGCGTCGTAGAAGATCACCGACGATTTTGTTTCTACTATGTTGGCAACAATCAAAATAGGAATTAACGCATACCAGATCCCGCTCAGCAGTTTTCTGTCCTGATAAAGGGCATCAGGACTCATGGAAAAATGACGTTGGGCCAGTGAATTGGGTTTTAAAATTTCCAGCAGATAGACAAAAACCATGATATGCAACATGAGCATACCTGTGACCTTCATCTGATCAATGCTGCTGTCAAGACATAGGCAGATGATCACCGATCCGCAGAAAGCCCATACCACAACTTTTGGCAACACCATTATGAAATTGAGAACGATGGCGGTGGGGGTGACGGACAAACCGTCGTTTTTACGGTCAAGTTTTCCTGCAATACGATTGTTAAATTTCCTTAAATACGGGGTGATCCAAAAAATCATGAAAGCAAGCAGTGCCGCCGGAATACCTAGGGTCATAGCAGTGGTCGCAGTTTCCCGCCAGTAGTTTTGCGACTTTATTTGGGAAACGAAATGCTCCATTTCCATGCTTAAGTTCGGAATGACGGAGATCAGGTAATCTTTGCCTATGGGTTGGTTGCTGCGTAACCAGAACAGATTTTCGGTGATCTGATTAGTGATCTTGTCGCGAAGTTCGGTAAATTCGTGATATTTGAGTTTTAAATTGATTGCCACGGTAAGCTGCGAGGACATAGCCTGATAGAGCTCGTTAAGCAGTTGCCTGCGTTTTATGATCACCGTGGTCAGGCTTTCCTGAACCGACTTTAATTCGTTGTTTTTGGCAATAAGATTGTCCACATAGCCGTTGAGATCAAAAAGACGGTCACGACCTGCGCGCAAGTCGTAAAGCCAAATAGTAAGATCAGGAATAAGTTCGTCAAGATTTTCGCTTAGCACGAGATCCGGAATTTGGCTTTGCTGGCGGTTTAAAAGTCTTGAAAGCAATAAACTTTTATCAAGACCGTCAAGTTCGGTACTTACCGAATCGGAAAGCTGTTTTGCCGTAGCCAGAGCCGCTTCGACTTTGTGTGCGTCAGAAGAAAGGGTTGCGGATTTCTGACGATAAGAAGTAATGTAACCTTGGATCTGCTGATTGGTTGCAATTTCCTTTTGCAAAGCCTGATTGTTCTTAGCAAGCTTGGCCAAAGCTTCATCCGAATCATCTTGTCCGTTTTGGGCAAGCAGTTCGTTTTGTTTTTCCTGGGCCGCTTCCAGATACTTTTGCAGGTAGTTATTCTTTAAAGACGCTATCCGCATTTTGTAATTGGCTATGTCCATAAGCTCGGTGTGATTCTCAAGCTGGGTTTGCAAAAGCTCGTTTTGCAGGCTTAAAGCGTAAATTTTCAGAGCTTTTAATTGTGCGCTAATTGCTTTTAAATCAGTTTCGCTGCTTAAGGCGCGGTTTAATGCTGAGATCCCTTGGTTATTCTTGGTTATGGCAGTCTGAGCTCTTTCCGTCAGAGTCTGCATTTCATTGTATGCGGCAGTACAGGAAGCAAATTCAGTCTGAGCATCGGAACTTTGACGGCGCAGGGAGTCAACGAGATCATCTATTTCACTTTGATTGCGATCTTTTAACGAAGGAATTTTTTCGTACTGTTTTTCATTTTTATAAAGAGTTGATGACAGAGTACGTATGGTTTGGGCTGACGATTTTAACTGTTTACGCAGCTGCTCAAGAGCGTCCTGAGTGGATTTTATTTGTGCCAAATCGCTTTCGGCCGTATCCAGTAAAGCGTTCAGTTCTTTACGGGAATCATCTGAAACAGAAGGATCCGATGTTGCCGTATTGCGTGCGTCTTTAAGGTCTTTTGCCTGCGGTAACGCAATTTCGCCGGCATCGGTGCTGACGGTACTCGGCATGGCATCTGATGCAAAAACGTTCAGAGATAAAAGTAATGCGCTTAAAACGCAGAGAATAAAAGACGCTCTTGATTTCATATAAAAATTTTAATCGAAGTTAAAATGGCCGAACGTGTGAGATCCTGCCGTTTCCGTAATGCGTTCAATTCCCGGGATTGGCACCCACAGGAGACAGCCGTCCTGCATGTTGCTGTATTTTGATGCTCAATATATTGCTTGATAATAGAAATTGGAATCTAAAAATGCAGAAATGAACAAAATATGTCTGCATTCGTCAGCGAATGTAGGAAAGTCACCAAATGATACCTTCGTCATTTGCAAAAGAACTTGTCCTCAAATTTTACAAAAGGCTCGCAAGAACATGGGACTTTTTTTAAAGTGGGATATAATCTTCAGGCTAAGAACGTGATCCCGACCTTTTGCGGAGCTTTTGCACGTCTGTGTGCAAAACGCTTTCTTCGTCACAAAATTAATTTGAACTTTTACGGGCTGTGCCTGTCTATATCCATGTAAGGATTAAAAAGAGCTTATGAATCTCAATGCCACCGACGCAAACAGCGCAAGCGATGAAGAGCTTGTCCGTCGCGTTCAGGGCGGGCAGACGAGCGCATATAACCTGTTGGTTGTAAGATATCAGCATAAGATCATTCAGGTTGCTCAGAAATTCGTAAGTGATTACGCCGATGCCAGCGATATTGCTCAGGAAGCGTTTATCAAGGCATATAAAGCGTTGCCGAATTTCAGAGGAGAGAGCTCTTTTTACACTTGGCTTTACCGTATTGCGGTCAATGTTGCAAAATCCTACCTTGAAGGGTTGAGCAGACAAAAGAACCAAGTGGATGTCGACGGTGAGGATTTTGAATCCAAAGACACTCACGGAGTGCTTACCGATGCGACTACTCCTGACAGGATCATTGAGTCTGAAGAGTTGAAGAAAGTCATTCTTCAGGCGGTGAGTGAGCTGCCGTCGGAATTAAGAACGGCGTTCACATTAAGGGAAGTTGAAGGACTTTCCTATGATGAAATAGCCGATGCGGTTAAAGTCCCGGTAGGGACGGTAAGATCCAGGATCTTCAGAGCGCGTCAGTATATAGAATCAAAGATGCAGCAGTTTCGCAATTAAAGCGACTGTGTAACCGATCTAAAATCGGAGAATCACATGCAAATCAACAAAAGTGCAGACAATCTTGAGACTTTAAGTGCCAATTTCGACGGAGCGGCTTTGGATAAGCTTGCTTCCAAGTTGTCGGCTCAGGATCAGCAACATCTTGAGAATTGGTCTGCAATCGGAGCAGTTTTGCGCGACGAACTTCCGACTAAGACCGATTTTGACTTTGCGTCAAAAGTGATGAGTGCTATCGGGAAAGAAGAAAAGGCTGTTGTGCAGGATGATCAGGCATTCGTTCCTCAGAAAACTTCTGGGTTGCGCTTTGTAAGTTTCAAGAAACTGGGGATCATTCTGACCGAGACTGTAGTTGCTGCTTCAGTGTGTATGATCACGATCTTCGGTTATCAAACCTGGAATGCTCAGGATAATGTGTCTTTAGGCAATGCCGTCGGTACCATGGGAACCGTAAGCGGCGTGAACTTGGCAAGTTATCAAAACCGTGCAGGCGGTAATGCCATCAGCCTTGATCAGAATGTTCAGTCTTCTTCCCGTCAGTTGACCGCACAGGAACAACGCGAACTTGCGCAAAAGCGTGAGCAGGAAGCAGAGCGCATCAGTAACTACCTTAAAGGTTACGTATTGAATACGGCATCCAACTAACGTAAAAAGACGTGAAAAAGAATTATTTAAAAAAAATGAGCCTGCACTTTTTAAAAAATGCGGGCTCTTTATTTTTTCTCTCGGTATTTTCTCTGCATATACAAGCTGCAGAAGACAATTGCATGCGTATTTTTACAAACATGCAGCACCGTTTTTCAGTGTCAGATGTGAGCTTTACCGCTACCGTAGGAGATCTTCGCAGTATCGTTCCTTTTTCATATCGGCACGATTATGCAAACGGACACGAATATACGGTGTGGAGAACGCTTAACGGTGAGTCAGAAGGTTATGCTCTGCGGGATCTTGACGGCTTTGATTTCAATGACGATCGTTCTTTGAAAAAACCTTTGTCTTGGCATAATACTCAGGTTTTTGATCGGCTGGTGTCTGAAAAAAACGAGCTTAAAGGTTATCAGTGTATCTTTTCTGGGAGAACCAGATTAAACGGCAGAAAAGTATCATTATTACGACTTTTACCGCGCAATGATTTACGTTACGGCTTGTCCATGGCTATTGATGATGAAAGCGGTTTTCCCGTGGAACTTGAGGTGGTAACGCCGCAGGGGGCCGGAGTAACCAAGATATCGGCCACGGATATAAAAAAGAACGCAAAAGCCGGAAATATGCCGTCTGATAATGATTTTGAGCGTTTTTCCTTGTTGAAGACTGCAAGTACAGAACCTCAGGATGCCTGGGGATTTGTAAATATACCTCCTTATTTCAACCTTGTTTCTCAAGGTGCCGTACAAATGCCCGACGGCGGAGATGTTTGCCCTTATCAGCAATTCTCAGACGGAATTTTTTCTTTCAGAGTGTATATAAATTCGATTTCATCGGTTACTCTTCCTGAAGTGCGGGTCGGCGCGCTCAGTGTTTATCGTATGCATGATGCCAATCGCGAGTATGCCGTGGTGGGAGAAATTCCTATGGAAATGGCAAAAAGCGTGTTGTCCGAAGTAGGTCGTAACTAAAAAGGCTTTGAAGAAGTTCTGTCGCGATTTAGGCAGGGCTAAAAGTAGCATGTGTTAAAATTGCCTAATTGTATGCAAAGAGAGTGCTCGTATCTTGTGAATGCAGGAGATGGTACAAAGTATTTGCTGAAGAAATCCCCAAAAGATGTCCAGAAAAATTAGGTAAGTATTTCCATGGCAGAATTCGACCGCAGTTTGGTCAGAAATTTCTCCGTGATTGCACACATTGATCACGGTAAATCCACCCTCTCAGATCGCTTTATTCAGTTATGCGGCGGTTTGAGCGATCGCGAAATGACCGCTCAGGTTCTCGACAATATGGATATCGAGAAAGAGCGCGGCATTACAATCAAAGCGCAGGCTGTAACCTTAAAGTACAAAGCTTGCGACGGCAAAACTTATGAACTGAATTTTATCGATACCCCGGGACACGTAGATTTCTCCTACGAAGTATCGCGTTCATTGTTTGCCTGTGAGGGCGCTTTGCTGGTGGTAGATGCGACCCAGGGAGTGGAAGCTCAGACTCTGGCAAACTGCTATCAGGCAGTTGAACTCGACCTTGAAGTGATCCCGGTTTTAAACAAAATAGATCTTCCTTCGTCTGATCCGCAGAAAGTTATAGATGAAATTGAGGATCTCATAGGCATAGAAGCTCATGATGCCTGTCAATGCAGCGCCAAAACCGGTGTTGGCGTAAAGGAAGTATTAGAACGTCTGGTTCGTGACGTCCCTGCTCCGCAGGGAGATCCGAATGCCCCCTTGCAGGCTTTGATCATAGATTCATATTTTGATGATTATTTGGGCGTGGTCGCTTTGGTGCGCGTTAAAAACGGCACGTTGCGCCGCGGCGATAAAATTAAAGTGATGAGTCGCGGGGATACCTGGCAGGTGGAGCGTCTGGGTATATCGACCCCAAAACGAGTCGATGTCGAGGTATTAAATTGCGGTGAGGTCGGCTGGGTCGCATGCGATATCAAGACCATTCACGGCGCTCCGGTAGGAGATACCATTACTCATGCCAAAAACGGTTGCAGCGAAGCCTTGCCCGGATTTAAAAAAGTTCAGCCTCAGGTATATGCAGGAATGTTTCCGGTAAATACCGACGACTACAACGCTTTTCGTGAAGCAATGGAGAAACTGTCGTTAAACGATGCGTCGCTGTTCTTTGAACCTGAAAATTCTCAGGCTCTGGGATTCGGTTTAAGATGCGGTTTTCTGGGAATGCTCCACATGGAGATCATTCAGGAGCGTCTTGAGCGCGAGTACAATCTCGATCTCATTACGACAGCTCCTACCGTGGTATATGAAGTGGTTACCACTTCAGGTGAAGTCTTGCATGTCGATTCGCCCGCGGCACTTCCTCCCATAAGCAATATTTCCGAAATTCGCGAACCCATTGCCGAATGTCGCATGCTCATGCCTTCTGAGTATGTAGGTCCGATCATGCAGCTGTGCCTTGAAAAGCGCGGAGTGCAGACCAATATGGTGTATCACGGATCTCAGGTGGCACTCACTTTTGAAATTCCCATGAGTGAGGTGGTGCTTGATTTCTTTGATCGTTTAAAATCAGTTTCCCGCGGTTACGCATCGCTTGATTACGGTTTCAAACGTTTTAATCGTGACGATCTCGTGCGCATGGATATTCTGATCGCCGGTGAAAGAGTGGATGCATTGGCCGTGATCCTGCATCGTTCGGTGGCGGCTGCGCGCGGACGTGAAATCATCGCCCGTATGAAAGAAGTCATTCCCCGTCAGATGTTCGATATTCCTATTCAGGCTGCCATCGGTGCGCAAATCATAGCCCGTGTTACGGTTAAGCAGATGCGCAAGGATGTGTTGGCAAAATGCTACGGCGGTGATATTACCCGTAAACGCAAACTGCTTGAGAAGCAGAAAGCCGGTAAACGCCGTATGAAGAAATTGGGTAAGGTCGAAGTGCCGCAGGATGCTTTTATGGCTATTTTGAAGGTCGGTAAAGAAGACTGACGAATCTTTTTGGTGAAGTTTTTCTTAGGAGGAATGTTCTCAAGCTTAATTTTAAGTTTGAGGACATAGCTTTTTATGAATACATTTTCCGTTCTTTTGGCGGTGCTGTCCGTTGTGACCGGCATTTGCTGGATTTATGATTTTTTTAAAAAACGTCCTGAGCGTATCAGACGATACAAGGCTTCTGCGGAGTCGGCCCCTGCTTTGTCCAAGAAAGAGCGGCGCAAACTTTTAGAGCCGTCGGGGTTTATCGGTCAGTGTGCTTCACTGTTTTTTATCGTTCTGTTTGTCTTCCTGTTCAGGGCGTTTATTATCGAGCCTTTCCGCATTCCTTCAGGTTCAATGTTGCCGACTCTGCAATCGGGGGATTTTATCGCCGTAACCAAGTGGAGCTACGGTATACGCAATCCCCTGACCAACGACGTGCTGTTTCGTACCGGATCTCCCAAGCGCGGTGACGTGGTCGTATTCAAATACCCTGAAGATACTTCGGTTGATTACATCAAACGTGTAGTGGGAATGCCCGGCGACATCGTCATCTACCATGACAAACAGCTGTATCTTATTCCGGCAGGATCTCCTGAGGGTACGGAGCCTGCTTTGATTTCCCGCAGTCCGAAAGGCAGCTTTGTCGATGAGTCGTCTGCTTTTGCCAAAGAGCATTTTGACGTGTTTGAAGAGCAGTTGGGAGATGTAAATCATCGCATCATGATCAATCCCAATGCTCCCGGGTTTGAGCAGAATTTCTTCCGCCAGCGCGGAGCCCCTCTGGCAGCATGGAAAGTTCCTGACGATTGTTATTTTGTTATGGGTGATAACCGCGATAACAGTGCCGATTCCCGTTATTGGGGATTCGTACCGTATGACAACCTTATAGGAAAGACCGTCGGAGTATGGCTCTCGTTTGATTTTAATCGCAAAAATACTGACTTGTTGCCTTCATGGATACCTTCGTCGGTTAATTTCGATCGCATAGGAGGCCTGCACTGATGAATAACGGTTTTAACCTTTTGGCCCTGCAGGATCTTGAAACGCGTTTAGGATACGCTTTTCAGAACATAGAACTTTTGGAGCAGGCTCTGACTCATCGTAGTTTCGGTCCTCTCCATAACGAAAGATTGGAATATCTTGGCGATGCAATTTTAGGAATGATCATCGCAAAGCGTCTTTACGATCTTTTTCCCAAATCCCCGGAAGGTGATTTGACGCGCATGCGTTCTACTCTGGTTCGCGAAACCATGCTAGCAGAAATTGCGCGCGAGTACGGCATCGGAAATTGTCTGCGTCTTGGGCCCGGAGAGCTTAAAACCGGCGGTGCAAGAAGACAGTCTCTCATTGCCGATGCGGTCGAATCCATTATCGGAGCCATGTTCATCGACACTTGCGAGGATTATCCGCGGGTACGGGCGGTGGTGTTGTCCTGGTTTAAACAAAGGCTTGAGACCATACACCCGGGGGAAGAGCAAAAAGATCACAAATCGACATTACAGGAACATTTGCAGGGACTGCATCATCCTTTGCCGCAATACAGGATCACCAACATAAGCGGCAGTGACAATGATCAAATGTTTGAGGTCGAAGTAAAGGTTGAAGGCTTGCCGTCTTTTTTCGGCAAGGGATCATCGCGTCGTCGCGCCGAGCAGGAAGCAGCCGGTAATGCTTTGACTTATATTAAAGATCATCCTTTAAAACCTAAGCGCAAATAGTTTTTAGGAGAATGCTCATGGCAACTCATTTCGGGTTTGTGGCCATCATAGGCAGACCAAATGTCGGCAAGTCCACGTTGATGAACCATCTCATCGGACAAAAGATCAGCATCACTTCAAGAAAACCGCAGACTACGCGCAATCGCATTTTGGGAATAGATACCGAAGGCGAATATCAGGCCGCGTATGTTGATACCCCGGGATTACATCGTCAGGAGGCCAGGGCCATCAATCATCTGATGAACAAAGCGGCCGAAAGCGCTTTGGGGGATGTGGATCTGGTTTTGTTCGTAGTAGATCCTTTTGTCTGGAATGACGATGATGAGATGGCTTTTGCAAGAGTAAGGCAGGCTCACAAAGTCGGTGTTCCGGTGGTACTCATCTTAAACAAATTAGATCAGGTGGGAGATAAGCAAAAGCTTTTGCCCGTCATGGAAAAACTGTCGCAAAAATTGGATTTTAAAGCGGTGATCCCTGTTTCCGCATTAAAAGCCGTCAATTTGCAGGATGTTAAAGAGGTGATCCGCGACAGTTTGCCGGAGGGAGAACATCTTTTTGATGACGACAGCGTAACCGATAGGTCCCAGCGTTTTTTGGCAGCTGAAATCATCAGAGAGAAACTTATGCGTCAAATGGGAGATGAGTTGCCTTACAGCGCCACCGTGGAGATCGAGGAGTTTCGCGAGGATAAAGAGCTTTTGAGAATATCTGCGGTGATCCTGGTGGAACGTCAGGGGCAAAAAAAGATGGTTATAGGCGCAGGCGGAGCCAGAATTAAGAAAATAGGGACCGAAGCTCGCGGCGATATGGAAAAACTCTTTGAATCGAAGGTGTTTTTAAGATTATTCGTTAAAGTCAAAGCAGGATGGGCTGATGACAAGCGGGCGCTCAGAAGTCTCGGGTATGACGATTTTGAGAGATTGTGATGTCATCGGAATTTGAAGATTCCGGATATATTATTCACAGCAGGACCTTTAAAGAACGTTCGCTGTTGCTTGAACTTTTTACGGTAAATCACGGTAGGGTGGGAGCCGTTGCCAATTTCGGAAAAAAAGATCTGTATGGTTTGAAGGCTGCATTACAACCTTTTGTTCCTTTGCGTTTTGTTTTGTTAAAAGGCAGATCCGAACTTTTGACCCTGAAGGATGCCAAACGTTGCGGTAAGCTTATTCAGCTTAAGGTTCCCATGCTTTTTTGTGCTGAATACTTAAACGAACTTCTTTATTACCTTTACCGTGATGAAGACGGTTCTCCCAAACTTCTGGCAGCCTATATGCGTACCCTTAAAACATTGGAAAGTTCACAGAATTCCGCAGAAGTTGAACATTCCTTACGGGATTTTGAACTAAATCTTTTGGAAAATTTAGGTTATGCTCCTGATTTTCGTTCTCCGAGCGGAAAATGGGATCCGGGCGCTTTTTATGTTTACAGCGTTGAAGACGGTTTTATCTCGGGCACTGACGATACGGACGGTCTTATAAGCGGAGCGGTACTTAACGAGTTTGCCGAAAATAAAACTTTTTCTCCTGCCGCACTGCGCATGCTTAAATTTATAAACGGCAGGGTGCTGTCGCAATTATTAGGTGACAGAAAGTTAAAAAGCAGGGAACTTTATTCGGACTTTATCAGACAAACTGCCTAGACGAACGGTACAGGATGTTTCATGGTAGCTTTTTACAAAGAAAATAAGAAAAAAACATTTGATCGCAGAGCTTTTGAACTTGAGTGTACTTCTCTTGATTTGAAAGGCCGCGGAGTAGGTCGCCATAACGACAAGGTTTTCTTCGTGGACGGAATGATCACAGGGGAATGTGCCAGAGTGCAGCCTTTGTCGGTTAAAGACAATATCGGAACGGCAAAGATCATCAAATTGTTGAAAGCCTCTTTAGCAAGACGCGAGGTAAATTGCGTTTATGCGAAAAATTGCGGCGGATGTCCTCTTGCGCACATAGAACCCAAAACAGCTTTTGAGGCCAAAATTCAGGGAGTGCGCAGACTGTTTGCCCGCCAGCTGAAAGTTGAATTGCCGGATCCTAAGTTTGCCGAGTTGTCCAAAAGCACCGGTTACCGCAGAGCCTGCCGACTGTCAGTACGCGTAGATCACGGACTGATGCGCATAGGATTTCGCTCAGAGCGTTCCAATCAACTGTGTGCGATAGAAAAATGTGAGGTGTTTACCGACAGACTGAATGCGGCTTTACCTGCACTTTTGAAATATCTTGATCAATTGTCGTGCCGCAGCCGCATAGGACATGTTGAACTCTTAGACAGCGACGGCGCGTTGGGGATCTCATTGCGACTTGTTTGCGATCTGCCTGCAAAGGATGAGTGTATTTTGGAACAGCTGGCTTCGGAACTTGATGCCAAGATAAGCGTACAGGAACCCTACGTCGAAAAACTCGGTACCGACAGAAGCGAAAAACTGCGGGAGAGGATCGTGTCAGGATTTGACAGAGAGCTCTTTATCGAGGTTGATGGGATTAAAATTTCCTGTGATACAACTTCTTTTGTTCAGATCAATGCCGATGTAAATGCCAGGATGGTAGCACGCGTTTTGGAATCGCTTGAAATAAAACCCGGCATGAAAGTCATCGATCTTTTCTGCGGATTGGGAAATTTTACCTTACCGATAGCCAAGGCCGGTGCTCATTGCGTCGGTGTTGACATAGTTCGTGCCATGACCGAAAAAGGCATGCGCAATGCACAAAACAATGCGTTGCCTGCTCGTTTTGCCGCGGCTGATTTGGAAGCTCCGTTTGAAGCCATGAGCTTTGCCAAAGACGGTTACGATGCCGCAGTAATGGATCCCGGGCGCTCAGGAGCAGTACGAGCAGGAGCGTATATAGCCAAGCAGAAAGTGAGTAAAGTAGTACTCATATCCTGCAATCCGCTTGCAGCCGTACGTGATCTTAAAACTTTTCTTAATTCAGGCTACGAGATCTCCTCTTGGGGCGCTTTTGACATGTTCCCGCGCACTGCACATATTGAATGTCTGTTTGTGTTGGAAACTTGCAAAAAGAAAGCAAAAGCCTGAACTATATAACGCCATGGAGCATTAGTTTGTTAGAATTTTCAGACTGTATCCAAAATACTGGAAGAATTTGAGTTTTAAGCGTACGGGGCGAAAGCTATGGTAGCCATCAGAACCACTCATGAAGCATCGTTTAATTTTAAGAATTGGCTTGACGGTCTGAAACTTGATGAAGATGAAAAGCAGCAGTTGCACGAAACTTATGATTTCGTGGTTGCCTGTCTTGAGGAAAAGGAAAAAAAACTCAAGGATGCCGACGTCGAACGTGATCGCGAAAACTTTTTAAAGCTGTCTGCTGAAATTGTCTCAGCCATAATGATGCTTAACATGGATATGCTTTCGCTTAGAGTGAGCATCATTTATCCGGCTTTTGAAAACGGTTATATCACCGCAGCGGAAGTCGGAGAGCATTTCGGACCGGAAGCTCAGAAACTGCTCATGAACGTGCGTGATATGGAGGCAATTCGTTTCCTGCATACCGTTGGAGTAAGCGGTATAGACGAAACCAAAGTCGACAGAGTAAGACGCATGATGCTGGCGATGATTGAGGACGTTCGTGCAGTTGTAATAAAGCTCGGCGAACGCATAGCCGTGATCCGTGCGGCAAAATATGCCGACGATGCCACTCAGCAGGCCATAGCCAATGAAGTTGCGAATATCTATGCTCCTCTTGCCAACCGTTTGGGAATAGGTCAGCTTAAGTGGGAGCTTGAAGATCTGGCTTTTCGTTTTCTGCATAAGCAGGAATATAAGGAAATAGCCCGCGATCTGGGTGAACGTCGCGTAGATCGCGAAGCCTATATAGAAAATTTCGTCGGGGAACTTTCTTCATTGTTAAAAAATGAAGGAATGAATTGTGAAGTTTACGGTCGTCCCAAACATATCTACAGTATCTGGCGCAAGATGCAACGCAAGCATCTTAATTTCAATCAGCTCTATGACATCAGAGCCGTGCGGGTGATCGTCGACAAGATCTCAGATTGCTATGCGGCTTTGGCTATAGTGCACTCAAGATGGAAACATCTGCAAAGCGAATTTGACGATTACATCGCCAACCCCAAGGCCAACGGTTATCAATCCATTCATACCGTGGTATTGGGAGACGGTGATAAAACCGTTGAAATTCAGATCAGAACGCGCAACATGCACAACACGGCAGAATTGGGCGTGGCGGCACATTGGAAATATAAGGAAGGAGCAGGACAGAGCTCGGGAGTGGAGCAACGCATCAATTGGCTGCGCAAGCTTTTGGCCTGGAGAGACGATCTCGTTGAATCCGGCACGCTCATGGAAAAATTCCGCAACCAGGTATTTGAAGATCGGGTTTATGTGTTCACTCCGGCAGGAGAAGTGCTCGATCTGCCAAACGGTGCCACTCCTTTGGATTTTGCCTATCAGGTGCATACCATGGTGGGACACCGTTGCATCGGTGCAAAAGTCAACGGACGCATTGTCCCGTTTACCTATCATTTGCATACTGATGAAACGGTAGAGATCATTACTCAGAAAAATCCTAATCCGTCACGAGACTGGCTGAATCCTGAAAACGGTTTTTTAAAAACATCAAAAGCCCGTGCCAAAGTTCAGGCATATTTCCGCAAGGTGGATTACGGTCGCAATCGTGAAGCAGGTGCCGAACAGCTGGCTTTGGAATGTCAGAAACGTTCGTTGCCTTTGAATAAAGATCAGATCACCGCACTGTTAAATCAGAATCTTAGTCGTTTTAATGTAAAAAAAGCCGACGATATTTATGCATCCATTGGCGCAGGAGATACCGGAGTATCTGCCGTTGCTTCTTTCCTTGAAGAAAAAAGCGGTCGTGCCGAGCATGAAGAAAGTGATGATCTCATCAGAAGCAAACTTGAGGAAAAGGGGCGCAATCAGGCCGGGATTAAAACTCGTCAGGCTTCGGGTGCGGTTACTGTCGACGGCATGGACAATCTGCTTACGCACGTGTCAAGATGCTGCCAGCCGGTCCCTGGAGATGAGATTGTAGGTTTTATCACCAAAGGCAGGGGAGTCTCAGTTCATCGCAGAGATTGCGAGCAATTAAAGAAATTAGCCGCCGCAGAGCCCGAGCGCGTGATAGCAGCGCAGTGGGGTAACGTACGCAATTCTTCGTACACGGTTACCATGCATATCGTGGGGCAGGATTACCCGGGATTCCTGCGCGACGTAACCACGCTTATTGCCAATGATCGTCTGAATATTGCCGGGGTAAGATCCAGAGTTGAAAGACAGAAGATGATCAGCATTATCGATGTCGACATTTTGGTACCGGATATTGCTGTGTTTGAGCGTATAAGAGTGAAAATAGCCGCATTGCCAAAAGTTACGGCCGTAGAAAGAATGTAGCGGTCGGCCGTCTTAAAATTTAAACTGCGCAGTTTGCAAAGTGCGTCATGCGTCACGAGGCTTTCGGGGCATGATCCTGCAGGCTGTGTTATACTTTTTGACTTGTAAGAAGAAGATCAATCTTTCCTTTTTTGAGGTTTGACGGCTGTTGCCAGGCAAATAGAAAAAGGAGTACGGATCTGCGTGTCAGGCGGATCCGTGCGAAGGAACGTTTCGGAGAAGTTCATGTCTGCATCCACTGAAAAGAAGTCCGTTGAAACCACCAAAAAACCGGTCAAACTTATTTTTGTAACCGGCGGCGTGGTGTCATCACTGGGTAAAGGTATTGCCGGTGCATCACTGGCCGCAGTGCTTGAAGCCCGCGGGCTTAAGGTCACCATCATCAAGCTCGATCCTTATATCAACGTCGATCCTGGTACGATGAGTCCTATTCAGCACGGTGAAGTTTTTGTGACCGAAGATGGTGCGGAAACTGATCTGGATCTCGGACATTACGAGCGTTTCATCCATTCGAAGATGTCACGCAAAAACAATTGCACCACCGGCAAAATCTATTCTGAAGTGATTAGAAAAGAGCGCCACGGAGATTATTTGGGTGCCACCATTCAGGTGATCCCTCATATCACCAACGCCATTAAGGAAAAGATCTTAGAAGGTGCCGAAGGTAATGACATTACCTTGGTTGAAATAGGCGGTACCGTAGGTGATATTGAATCTCAGCCTTTTTTGGAGGCTATAAGACAGCTTGCCGTAGAAATAGGTCGTGAGAATGCTCTCTTTATGCATCTTACTTTGGTCCCCTATCTTAAGACCTCAGGCGAGGTCAAGACCAAACCCACGCAGCATTCGGTAAAAGAATTGCTGTCCATCGGCATTCAGCCTGATATTCTGATTTTGCGTTCCGAAGTTTCCATCCCTCCGCACGAGCGTCACAAGATCGCTATGTTCTGCAATGTTCCTGAGCGTGCCGTGATCAGCATGCAGGATGTCGACTCCATCTATAAGATCCCGGCCATGCTCAAGAGTCAGTATCTTGATCAGCTGGTGGTGGATCGTTTCGGCTTTAATTGCAAGGAAGCGGATCTTTCCGATTGGGAGCAGGTACTCTACCAGCAAGCCAATACCGTAGGTGAAGTGGTCATCGGTATGGTGGGCAAATATGTTGAATTGCATGATGCCTACAAGTCGGTAAATGAAGCTTTGAAACACGGCGGTTTGAAGAATCGTCTTGCAGTTAAGATCCGTTATATCGATTCTGAAGATGTCGAGGTCAAAGGCGAAGAAGTCTTGCAGGGACTGGACGCGATTTTGGTTCCCGGCGGATTCGGATCACGCGGTATTGAAGGTAAGATCCGTGCTGCCCGTTATGCGCGCGAGCATAAATTGCCATACCTCGGTATTTGCCTCGGCATGCAGGTGGCTATCATCGAATATGCCCGTGACATGGCAGGCATGGAAGGAGCCAATTCCACCGAGTTTAATCCTGATACCAAATATCCTGTGGTAGGACTTATCACCGAATGGCTTGATGAAGCAGGCCGCGTTGAGAAGCGTTCGGGAGAATCCGATCTCGGCGGTACCATGCGTCTGGGCGGACAACTTTGCCATCTAAAACCTGATACTTTGGTTCGTAAGCTCTACGGGCAGGACGATATAGTCGAACGTCATCGTCACCGCTATGAAGTTAACAATAATCTTATCGGAGCTTTGGAAAAGGCCGGACTGAAGATTGCCGGACTTTCTACCGACAACAAGCTGGTCGAATGCATAGAATTGCCTGATCATCCTTGGTATATAGGAGTGCAGTTCCATCCTGAGTTCACTTCAAATCCGCGTTCTGGGCATCCTCTGTTTATAGGCTTTATTAAAGCAGCCAAAGAATATCAGGATAGTCAACGTTAAAAACGCTCCCCCGGCAATGTTCCGGGGGATCTTTTGCCGAACTCCGCGTATTGCATATGAAGTTTCTGTCGCTGGTTATGATCGTGATCATAGGATGTTTATCCTATGATCTGTGGTTTGGTCGCAACGGCATTGCTCAGTACCGTACGCTGTCAGTACAGGTTAAAGAGGCCAGGCTAAAGGCGGAGAAACTTACATTGCGCAATCAGGCGGTGCAGGATGAGATCGCCGATCTCAATCAGGATATGCTGACCGTTGAAGAATTGGCCCGCGATGAGTTGGGTATGATCAAACAGGGTGAAACCTTTTATCGAGTGATTGAGCCAATACCTGCAACTTCCTCTAAAAGGTGATCCTTAAAGGAAATGCCAAGTCGTAATGACCAAGCTAATTGATGCGGTGATCCCCGCAGCAGGCGTCGGCAGACGCATGGGAGCGACGCTTCCCAAACAGTATCTTAAATTGGGTCGTATGACTGTGCTTGAGCGCAGTTGTGCGATTTTTCTGAACGATCCCTCAATAGAACACGTCATCGTGGCATTAAGTCCGGATGATGACGTATTTGATGCTTTATCTTTGGCAAAGCATCCGAAAATAATCAAAGCACCGGGAGGCAAAGAACGTTGTGACAGCGTGCGCAATGCACTTTCGCTAAGCCGTACCGATTATGTGCTTGTACATGATGCAGCCAGGCCTTTGCTGTCAAAAAGAGATCTTGAGAACCTGAAAAAAGCGGCCTTTGCCAGTAAGAGCGGAGCTTTGTTGGCATGTCCTGTGGCAGATACGGTAAAAAAATCTAAGGAAGTGTCAGAGGATCTTTACACAAGTATTTCCACCGTGCCTCGTCATGATTTGTGGCGGGCTTTGACGCCGCAGATGTTTGAAAGGGAAATGTTGGTAAACAGTCTGGATCTTGCCAAACAGCAGGGGCTCACGGTTACCGACGAGGCTTCCGCTCTTGAAATTTCAGGAAAAACTCCGGTGCTGGTTTCAAGTTTTGATCCCAATTTCAAGCTGACCACCCCTGAGGATCTTTTGATGGCTAAGGCATTGTTGCAATACAAAGGTGAATTATGATGAGGATAGGACACGGATTTGACGTGCATCGTTTCGGCGGAGAAGGACCGTGTATTTTAGGTGGCGTCAAAGTTCCTTATAAAAACGGGCTGCTTGCCCACTCAGACGGCGATGTAGTGTTGCATGCCATAGCCGATGCCCTGCTCGGAGCGCTGGCTTTGGGCGACATCGGTCATTTTTATCCTGATCACGATCCTGAATTTCTGAATATCGACAGTCGTATTCTGTTGCGCGATGTTGTGAAAAAATGCCGCGCTCACGGCTATGTCGCGGTTAACGTGGATGCTACGATCATTGCTCAGGCCCCTAAAATGGCTGCTTATGAGGAACAAATGCGTAAAAACGTGGCATCTGATTTGAACGTTGCCTTAGATCGCGTAAGCATTAAGGCCACCACCACGGAAAAGCTCGGGTTTACCGGTCGGGCCGAGGGAATAGCAGTTGAAGCCGTGTGTCTTTTAGAATCGTTGACTGTTACGGAGCATTAAATGGCGGTGAGGTTTTTGGGCGTATTTTCGCGTATGTACGAATTGTGCATAAAATTGGCCGGACATCCTCAGGCCGTATGGTTTTTATGCATCAACAGCGTCATTGAATCGATTTTTTGGCCCATTCCACCTGATGTAATGTTAGCTCCCATGTGTCTTGCCCGTCCGCACAGGGCATGGTTCTATGCTTTTGCCGCAGTTTTATCATCGGTTTTGGGAGCAATATGCGGCTATTATCTCGGTTATTTTCTTTACGATCCTTATGTTAAGAATTTCATAATCTGGTTAGGACAGGAGCAGGCCGTAGCCACAGTACGCGGATGGTTTGCATTGCAATACGGAATTTTGATGATCTTCATCGGTGCATTTACGCCCATACCTTTTAAGATCATTGCTTTAACTTGCGGTGTCATGGCAGCAGAAAGTGTGATGCAGACCGGCAGCGCGGGAATGCTGTCGGTATTTTTCTTTATACCGGTATCGCTTTTAGGACGCGGTTTACGCTTCTTCCTTGAGGCCGGAGTCATTTACTTCGGCGGAGAAAAGATGGAAAAAACCATCAGACGCTATATAGATGTCGTAGGATGGGCCATGGTATTGATAATTGTAGTTTATGTTGCTTATAAGATTATTTTCTGAGATGAAAAGCTGTTATCTTCCGATCGTCGTATTGTCTGCCTTGTTGTTCAACGGTTGTATTTCAAACAATACGGATAATTACGCTAACAATATCGTCGTTGAAGATGCCAGAAGCGGCAGTACCCATTCACGTGTGTCCCAAAGAAGAGCATCAGCATCTTCCAAAGTAACTACACGTACGGTCAATGTCGCGCCTAAAAAATTTCAGGAGCAGCCGCTTGGCAGCAATACCGCCCCCGCAGGCGGTACCGATTATCGGGTGGTGCAGGGCGATACCTTGTTTTCAATTGCATTTCGTTACGGGCAGAATTACCAGTCGTTAGCTTCTGAAAACGGTATAGAAGCTCCGTACAATATTCACGTAGGTCAGATAATTCACATCAACGGTAACGGTCAGTCAGGTACTGTTTTGCAGGATACTAACAGTTATATCGTGCAAAAAGGGGATACTTTGACTTCGGTGGCAAAAGCTCACAATCTGCCGCCTTCGGCCTTGGTAAGGGTCAATAATTTAAGTTATCCGTACAAACTGGTTCCTGGACAACATTTAACGTTGGAAGATCCCGATGCCGGACGTAAGGTAGAAAAAACCGAACAAAAAGTAGTACCGGTGGCAGGAAATGACAATACTGGAGCGCTTGCATCTGAGAATGAACAGGTGACGCCGTCTTCATCAGTAAATATCGTTTCAGGCAAAACTCGTACCGCAGGCGGAGTGGTATGGATGTGGCCTGCAAAAGGCAAAGTTGTACGCGGGTTCAGCCTTAATGAAAACGGCAACAAAGGTATAGACATAGCCGGAAATCGCGGGCAGAACGTTATGTCGGCAGCCGACGGACAGGTTGTATATTCCGGAAGCGCTCTGCGCGGTTACGGAAAACTTATTATCGTAAATCATGATAATGAGTACCTTTCTGCTTATGCTCATAATGACAGTCTGCTGGTTAAAGAAGGCCAGAAAGTCAAGCGAGGGCAGGTAATTGCCAAGATGGGATCTACCGACTCAAGTTCGGTACAGTTGCACTTTGAGATCCGTTATAAGGGTAAGTCGGTAAATCCTTTGGGGTATCTGCCTAAATAATGCGATGAACATGATGCAATAGATAATTCTGAAGGCGGGGGTTGATGATGAAAGACGAAAACGTTAAAAAAGGATCGTTAAAAGACAAAAACCGCCTGAAGAAAAATGCAACGGCAAAAAGTTCCGGCTCTGATCTGTTGTCTGCTTATTTTTCATCCATACGTACGTATGGTTTGCTGACACATGAACAGGAAGTGGAGCTTTCCAAACGAGCCCATAACGGTGACAAGAAAGCCTTTGATACTCTGGTAACTTCAAATTTGCGTTTGGTGGTCAATATCTGCAAGGAGTATCGCTCAAGGGGAGTGCCGGTTATCGATCTTATAGAGGAAGGCAATTTAGGACTTATTCATGCCGTAGAGAAATTTGATCCAGACAAAGGTTTTCGTTTTTCAACTTATGCTACTTGGTGGATAAGACAGGCCGTGGAACTGGCCATAACCAAGCAATCGCGGCTGGTACGTCTGCCTTCGCATGTGATCAAGGAACTCAATAATTTTTTACGGATCAAAAGACGTCTGCAGGAAACATTGCATACCGATTCAGTTTCGGCAGGAGCGGTAGCCAAGGAAGCCGGCAGCGACGTCGAGCATGTGCGGCATTTGCTGTCTTTGGTTGAAGGTACCGTTTCGATGGACAACGGCAACGGACATGACGACGAACGCGACATGACATTATCAGAGATCCTGCCTGATACCTCAGCCGATACTCCCGCAGGATCCATATACCGTGACGAGGCGGTAAATTTTGTTAAAAATTGGTTTAGAAGCCTTCCTCCCAAGCAACGTCGGATCATGGCCGGCCGCTTCGGATTAAACGGGGACTCTGTCGAGACTTTGGACGATCTCGGTGCCAAGGTAAGTTTAACGCGCGAACGTGTACGACAGATCCAAAATGAGGCCATGCGTCAGTTGCGTCAGTTGTGCGAAGCTCACGGCATCGATGCTGATCATTTCACCGATGACGGCCATAATAACTAAGACATACTGCTTATTTGCAGCAACTGCTTAGAAAACGCTGAGTACTTTTTTCAGACGGTTAAACTCAGTCTTTTAGCATTCCTTTGATTTTTACCAGCAGGTTCAGTGCCTGCAACGGGGTCAGATTGTCGGTATCGGTTGCGGTAATAAGCTCTTTTGCCTCTTTTGTTAATGGATCCTGTTCAATTTTTTCCGTTTTTGTATGCTCTTGTGCGTGCACTGCGGATTTTTTTTGTTGTTCTTTGATTTCGCTGTTGCCTATCATGTCTTTTGCCATGCTGATCACGTCGGCAGGCAAACCTGCAAGTTTTCCTACTTCAACTGCGTATGAGTGACTGATGCTTCCTGAGTTTACGTGATATAAAAAACAGATCTTGCCGTGACTTTCTTCGGCTTTGAAACACAAGTTGCGTACCTGAGGATAATTGCTTTCTAGCGTACCTATTTCCGAATAATGAGTGGAAAACAAAGAAAGACAGCCAAGGCGCGAACACAAATGTACGGCTATGGCATAAGCCAGCGCGGCACCTTCTACGGCACTGGTGCCGCGGCCAATTTCATCCATCAGTACCAGCGATTTGGCTGTGGCATTATTGAGGATTGAGGATGCTTCCTCCATTTCTACCATGAAAGTGGAACGTCCTGAGACCAGATCGTCTGAGGCACCTATTCTGGTAAAGATACGATCGATGTCTCCTATGAGAGCAGATGAGGCCGGTACGAAAGATCCTGCACGTGCCATGATGCAAATTAAGGCGGTCTGACGCATGTAAGTGGACTTACCTCCCATATTGGGACCGGTGATCACCAGCATGCGTTCGACTCCCATTGATACGGAGTTGGCCACGAAAGGTTTGTCGGTAAGAGTCTCAATTACAGGATGGCGGCCGTCGCGTATGGCTATGACGGAGTCACAGGAGAGCTCGGGGCGTACATAACCGTACTCATCCGCAGTCTTTGCCAAAGACAGCAATGCATCAAGCAAAGACAAGCGATCCGATAAAAGTGACAGCGCGTTAAGTTCCTGCTGGAGCGTTTTTATCAAAGCTTCAAACAGTTCTTTTTCAAGTACGAGCGAACGTTCCTGCGCTGTCAGGGTTTTCTCTTCCAAATCACGTAATTCCTGAGTGGTATATCGTTCGTTATTTTTCAGGGTTTGTTTGCGGTGATAGTTGGAAGGCACGTTGACACTTTGAGATCTGGGAACTTCGATGTAGTAGCCGGATACTGAGTTGTAGCCTACTTTAAGCGTGGCGATTCCGCTTGCCTCCCGTTCTTTTGCCTCCATTTTTTCAAGCACGGAAGCGCTGCCGTTCATAAGTTCCCGTAACGAATCGAGTTCTTCGTTATAGCCGTCGGCAATAATGTTGCCGTCGCGAACAAAAGTTGAAGGTACTTCTTTTACGGCTTTGCAAAGCAAGGCGCAGGTATCTGTAAGCGGATCAAGCTTTTGTGCGTATTGTTGCAACACCTTACTGTCGCTTTTCTCAAGAAAATCCTTAATTTTAGGAACGGTTTTCAGAGCTTCGCGCAAGACCATGAGATCTTTAGGACGTGCGCTGCCAAGTCCCACTCTGGCGGTAATGCGTTCGAGATCTCCTATAGGATCCAAGAGCAGATCCAGAGAGCTCTGGTCGTATGTAAGCAAAGACTCGACGAGATCAAGACGGGCATTGACCAGATTATTGTTGCGCAGCGGCTCCAGAAGCATGCGTCGCAGCCGGCGCGATCCCATGGCGGTGATGCAGTGATCAAGAACCGACAAAAGAGATCCTTTAAATTCTCCTCTTAAATTGGCTGTGAGCTCCAGATTGCGCTGCGCGGTCTGATCCATAAGCAAAAGGGAGCCGAAGTCGTCGCGGGAAATTGAGCGGATGTGTTCAAGCGGACCGCTTTGAGTGGAACGTACGTAGGACAACAGTGCACCGGCAGCGCAGATCCCGTCTTCTATATTCTCAATATCGAATCCGAATAATGTCTGGGTATGAAACTGACGGCACAGCAGTTCGTAACAAGTCTTGAGTTCAAAGTTCCATTTTGGCAACTCTTTGCGACTTTTGAAGTTTGATAGGATCTCCTGATGAGCGAATTCCTCAGGATAAACGATTTCTGCCGGTGCTATTTTGTCCAAAGCTAGAGACAATTCTTTTAAATCTCTTACGGCTGCAGTCTTAAAAGATCCTGATCCTAAATTCAGGGAGGCTATGCCGAAATAGTGTTTGCCTTCGTACACACAGGCAATCAGGTTGTCCTCACGATCAGGGGCAATACCGTCATCGGTAGCGGTTCCGGGGGTTACGATGCGCGAGACTTTGCGGATGAAGTTTTTGGTTTTTTTGTTTGTCTTGTCTTCAATCTGCTCGCAGATCACTACGGATTCGCCCATGCGGATGAGCCTTGAAATATAGTTGTCAACGGCATGGAAAGGAACGCCTGCCAGAGGAATGGGAGTTCCTTTGTTGGTACCGCGGTGAGTCAGAGTAAGATTAAGCAATCTTGAGGCTTTTACGGCATCATCAAAGAACATTTCATAGAAATCGCCAAGACGGTAAAAGACCAGAGTATCTGGATATTGATCTTTGATCTCACAATATTGTTTCATCATCGGGGTGATGCCGTCTTTAGTGTCTTGAGTGTTGGCCATGAATAGTTACCGTATTTTTGTATTAAACAGCACGATGAAAAGTCGTTTTAATTCTGTTACGAGTGTTGTGATGGTTATGTACAGGTTAAACGATAGTTTTGCCTTTTGCGGTGGCAATGGTAACAAAAGCTAAAAGTACTGTGTATCTGAGTTTTTTCGTCTGCAAGCGTATTACGAGATGCGATGATATGTTTTTTTTGCGTCAAAAATCATTGTTGTGAAATAAAAACCATTGTTATCAATTTGTTATAAAATTTTTCTACTGCATTGACAGCTATTGGCTGAAAAAGCCTGAGTCATGTTTTTGTTGAAGTATTGCCGTGTAAAATGTGAGCAGGTATTCCGAATCGGACAATCGTGTCTACAGGTTTAAAGTTTGAACTTTGATTGTACCGATGCGGGAAAAACAGTAAAAGAATAATTTATTTATGCAAGTATAATCTTGTATAATTATACACACAAAATAATTACTTGATACGGAGTATGATATGGCGGCTAAAGAGAAGAAAGAAAACAAAGGGAAAGACAAGGTAAGTTCAGCCTCACTGGTTGCGAATCTTACCAAGGATCCCAATAAAGAAAAGGCTTTGCAGGCCGCCATGGAACAGATCGAGCGCCAGTTCGGAACAGGTGCCATCATGCGTCTTGGGCAAAACACGACTTTGGATATAGAAGCAATTCCCACAGGCTCTTTGTCACTTGATTTGGCGTTGGGAATAGGCGGTTTGCCCATGGGCCGCGTCATCGAGATTTTCGGACCGGAATCTTCAGGTAAAACCACGCTCACTTTGGAGCTGATAGCACAGGCTCAAAAGAAAGGAAAAATCTGCGCCTTTATCGACGCCGAACATGCGCTTGATCCCGTCTATGCCAAACGTTTGGGCGTAAACATCGAGAACGTTTTTCTTTCACAGCCAGATACCGGCGAGCAGGCATTGGATATTTGCGAAACTTTGGTTCGTTCAGGCGGTGTCGATGTAATCGTCATCGATTCGGTGGCTGCTTTGGTACCTAAGGCTGAAATCGAAGGCGACATGGGTGACAATCACGTCGGCTTGCAGGCCCGTCTTATGTCCCAGGCTTTGCGCAAGCTCACCGGCATCATCAAGCAGGCAAACTGCATGGTAGTCTTCATCAATCAGCTACGTATGAAGATCGGCGTGATGTACGGATCACCTGAGACTACTACCGGCGGTAACGCGCTTAAGTATTATGCTTCGGTGCGTCTTGACATACGCAAGGGTAAATCTCTTACCGAAGGCAAGGATAAGAAGAGCAAGGATTCGAAAAAAGGTGAAGAGAAAGTAATTGGCAATGAAACTAAAGTAAAAGTAGTAAAGAATAAAGTTGCTCCTCCTTTTAAGGTTGCTCATTTTGACATTCTCTTTAATTACGGTATAGCTAAGAACGGTGAACTTTTGGATTTGGGTGAAAAGGCTTCGATAATCAAAAAGAGCGGAGCCTGGTTCTCATACAAAGATGTAAAGATAGGTCAGGGCAAAGTGAATGCCATGCGCTATCTTGACGAGCATCCTGAGGATGCCGAGGAAATCGAGCGTCAGATCAGGGAATTCTTCAAGCAAAACTCAGCTTATGCCGATTCACTCGACATAGGAGAGTCTTCAGAAGATGATGATGACGATGAGATTAGCTCTTCTTCTGAAAGTTACGCCAACGATTCTTATGATGCCATTAAAGATGAAGATCTCATCAGTGACATTCCCGAGGATCTCTGATGTTCCGCCGTCAGGAAAGAAGTGACGATGACAACAAGGCATACGCTTATGCTTTGCGTCTTTTGACTGCCCGCGAGTACGGTTACGACGAACTTTTGCGTAAGGTTTCGCAAAAATATCAGATTAAAACGGCTGAAAATGCCGTTATGCGTTGCAGGGAAAACGGTTTGCAAAGCGACGAGCGATTTGCTCAGTTACTTTGCAGACATGCGGAAATCAAGCTTTCAGGACCAGGTAGCGTGAAAATCGATGCCATGAGGCGCGGACTTGATCCTGACGAATTGGATCCGTATTTGGATGAGATCGATTTTGATGCACTGGCGCTGGCTTTTTTGCAAAAACGCTATGCGTCGGCTCCTGATCTGTCTTATGCAGGTAAGCGCAAAATGTTGGCTGCTCTGTACCGCCGTGGCTTTGATCGTGATACCTGTATCGAAGCTTTGGAGCAATTTTGTATAAGTCTGCCTGACTGAACGCACAAACAAGGTATAATCTGCCACTGACAAAAAGGCCACATTCAATTAGGTTTTTTTCATATGTATATGACAACAGACCAGATCCGTCAGACGTATCTGGATTTCTTCAAGGCCCACGGTCACACCGTGGTGCGCTCGAGCTCTCTGGTGCCGCATAACGATCCGACCCTGCTGTTTACCAACGCAGGCATGAATCAGTTCAAGGATATTTATTTGGGAAAGGAAAAGCGTCCTTATGTGCGCGCTACCACCGCCCAAAAATGTGTCCGTGCAGGCGGTAAACAGAATGATCTCGAGAATGTGGGTTACACCGCCAGACATCATACTTTCTTTGAGATGTTGGGTAATTTCAGCTTCGGTGATTACTTCAAAAAAGAAGCCATCACTTATGCCTGGACCTTGCTCACCGAAGGTTTCGGTTTGCCCAAGGATTCCCTGACCGTCACCGTCTATGATAAGGATGATGAGGCTTACAACATCTGGAAGGATGTCATCAAGGTTCCTGTTGAACGCATTATTCGTATAGGCGACAACAAGGGCGGTGCTTTCAATTCCGACAATTTCTGGCAGATGGGGGATACCGGTCCCTGCGGTCCCTGCTCCGAGATTTTCTATGATCACGGTGCCGACATTTGGGGAGGTCCTCCGGGATCCCCTGAAGAAGACGGCGATCGCTTCATCGAGATCTGGAACATCGTGTTCATGCAGTACAACCGCAAGGCTGACGGTACCTTTGAAAAACTTGCCAAGCCCATGATCGATAACGGTTTGGGACTTGAGCGTATCGCCGCCGTGTTGCAGGGCGTGCATTCAAATTACGATATCGACCTTTTCGTAGCTTTGGAAAAAGCGGTTGCAGAGCTGTTGCATGTAAGCGATCTTAAGAACAAGTCACTGCGTGTGATCTCCGATCACATCCGTTCCTGCTCGTTCTTAATTGCCGACGGAGTACTGCCTTCCAACGAAGGCCGCGGATATGTATTGCGCCGCATCATACGCCGAGCCGTACGTCACGGCAGACTGCTCGGTGCCAAGGAAGTGTTCTTCTATAAGCTGGTCGATACTTTGGCCGAACTTATGGGCAAGGCATATCCAGAGCTTATCGAGCAGAAAGAGCTCATTAAGAAGACTTTAAAGCGTGAAGAGGAGCTGTTCCTTAATACGCTTGACAGAGGTCTGGCTTTGCTCGAAGGCGAGTTAAAGAAGCTCGGCGAGAGCAAGGTGATCCCGGGAGACGTGGTCTTCAAACTTTATGATACCTACGGTTTCCCTACCGATCTTACTCAGGATGTGGTACGCGATCGCGGTTACACTTTGGACATGGACGGCTTTGATGCCGAAATGGCCAAGCAGAAGGCTCTTTCCAAGAAGAATTCCAAGTTCGACGTCGATTACAATCAGGATCTCAAACTTACCGAGATCACCGATTTTAAGGGCTACGATACTTTGGAATGTGATGCCGTAATCGACGGTATCTACAAGGACGGTCAGGAGGTTCAGACCATCTCCACCGACGAGCGTGCGGTCATCGTACTCAATGCCACTCCGTTTTACGGAGAAATGGGCGGTCAGGTAGGCGACAAAGGCTCCATAAAACTTTCGGGTACTACCGAGTTCATTGTCGAAGATACCAAGCGTATCGGTAAGACCATCATCCATATAGGACGTGTCGAACTTGGGGAATTCTCCAAGGGCGATAAGGTCAAAGCCTGCGTAGATGCGGAAAATCGCAAAGCCGTCGCGTCACATCACAGCGCTACCCACTTGCTTGATGCTGCTTTGCGTCAGGTATTGGGTACTACGGTTACCCAGAAAGGCTCCTATGTAGCAGCTGATCGTCTGCGTTTTGACTATTCGTACAATCAACCTCTGACTTTGTCCGAACGTCAGCAGGTTTCCTCCATTGTCAATGCACATATCCGTGCCAATGATAAGGTCGAAACCAAGATCATGGATCTTGACGAAGCCCGTAAATCAGGAGCTTTGGCACTCTTTGATGAAAAATACGAAGACAAAGTACGCGTAGTTTCCATGGGTAATTTCTCCAAGGAATTGTGCGGCGGTACTCATGTCGATCGTACCGGTGATTTGGGAACTTTCGTAATTGTTTCCGATGAAGCCGTCGCTTCAGGAGTTCGCCGTATCGAAGCCGTGACCGGTGCTGCCGCCATCGAGTATCTGCAGCAGATAGTACGCAACGTGGTCAAGACTGCCAACCTGATGAAGGCTGACAATATGTCCATTGCGGAGAAGACCGATGCTTTGTTGAAACACGGACGTGATCTTGAAAAAGAAAACGAGTCGTTAAAGCAGCGCGTTATTTCGCTCGAATGTGAAAAACTGGTGTCAAAGACTGTTGAGATTGACGGTGTCAAACTGTTGGCCGCAACTGTAGAAAACTACGATGCCAAAGCCTTGCGTATAGCCGCTGACGATCTGTTGGTACGCATGCAGTCAGGCGTAGTATTGCTTGGGTCGGTGAATTTCGGCAAGGTAAGCCTCACGGCTGCCGTGTCGCGTGATCTCACCTCCAAGGTTAAGGCCGGTGACATAGTGCGTGCTGCTGCTGTCTTTGTCGACGGTAAGGGCGGTGGACGTCCTGATATGGCTCAGGCCGGCGGTACCAAAGTTGAAGGTTTGGCCATGGCTGTGGCCAGCGCGGAAACCTTCTTAAAGAGCAGGGTTTAAACATGTTGGTGATCTCTTCAAAACCAGGAAATTCTCTTAGGATAGGAGAGGAGATCACTGTGCGTGTGCTCGAAATTCAGGGCGGCAGAGTCCGCCTTGCCATCGATGCACCTGACGATTTGAGAATATGCCGCAGTGACGGGAAAGAGTGTTATCGAAAAAAAGATCTTGACAATACAAGGTCAAAGTCGGATACTAGTTCCCGCTGAAAGCCAAGTGGATAGATGACCGAGAGGCTGAAGGTACTCCCCTGCTAAGGGAGCATACGACTATAAGGGTTGTATCGAGGGTTCGAATCCCTCTCTATCCGCCACTTTCCAAAAAGACCGCTGTGCGGTCTTTTTTATCGAATAAAGTTTTGTTGCAAAAAATACTTGATCTTAAAAAAAAGTCATATATAATTTTGCGCCAGAACATTGATTGTTCGGAATGCACCTGTAGCTCAGCTGGATAGAGTACTCGGCTACGAACCGATTGGTCGGGGGTTCGAATCCCTCCAGGTGCGCCATCCTTCGTTTATTTCCTTAAAATTCTTAACCAGTTAGTCTTCGTTACCGTGTTGCGATAATTGTTGCAACTGTTGTAGCAAAACAGCATCGCTTTGGCATAACAAGTGAGCAACGAAGAGACAACCTGAATGGTTGCAGATATTACCGTTTTTCCCCATTTTTATACTACCACGTGACAAATAAAAAAAGCCCGTAACCGTTGGTGCGTCGGCGTTTATCGTTGTTTTGACTCTTAAAGATCGTCTTCGTACAAAAAAGCCGAAACGTCAAATTTTGTTCTGATTCTGATGTAAAATTCGTCGGATTGTTTTTTTCTGGAGTGATTTCATGCCGGCGCGCAACAAGACAAATGACGCTTTGGTGCTTAGGGTTCCTCCCAAGGATGAGAA
>JALEXT010000028.1 GCA_022779845.1 Succinatimonas sp. | reverse complement strand
GCTCAGGAAGAGAGCATCTCGGCTGCGGCGCTGAAACTCGGGGTGACTCAACCTACGCTTTCACGTCAGCTGCATGAACTTGAAGAAGAATTTGACGCCAAACTTTTTAACCGCGGTTGCCGCGGCAGACGCATTACCTTGACGCAAAAGGGAGCTATTTTGCGCCATCGTGCCGAAGAACTGTTGGTGCTTGCTGATAAAACCTGTTGTGAGCTCTCCTGTTGTGAAAGTCTTTCAGGAAATGTTTATATAGGCTATACCCATGCCTGCCTTAATGAACTTAGGGTGTTGGGTAAGGTTGCTGCGGATTTAAGACAAGAACATCCCGAGGTCAATTTCATTTTAAAAAGCGGCTCGTGGTGTTCTTTGTATGATCAGTTAGAACGCGGTACCCTTGATTTGTGCGTGGTAACCGATGATCTTGAACTGTGTGGCATGGAGAGTCTGCAACTTCACACGACTACGGCACCGCTCGGATTTTTTGTTAATAAGACCTCGAAACTTGCCAAAAAAAAGGATTTGATGCCGTCGGAACTCAACAATATCAGTTTGTTGCTGCCTGAGGATGATCACGATAAAGAGATGATCCTCGAATGGTTAAGCGGAGCCTTGGGAAAAATTTTAGAAGGCGGATCTTATGAGTATCTGATGCAGGCTTTGACTTTTGCATCAGAATGCGGTGACAATTGGGCCGTTGCTGGTTTTAAATGCGATGCCGTCCCGCCAAAGATGATTTTTATACCTGCATGCAATGCTCCCTTGAAAAATCTGGCCGCAGTTTTCAGACCAAATTCCGTAATGCCGCCTGCTGCGGTTGCTTTTTTGAACGGCCTTAAATCCAGACTGTCAGAAAAGTGACTTAAAAAATAATTAAAAAACAAACAAATGCTCTTTTTCCTTATGGCATGATCTTTGAATTGTCTTCTGAAAACGATGATGATTTTCAGGAGGCGGTTATGGCAGTTGATGAGCTTTTGAGTGAGGTTTTTGATAAGGTTCCTACAGCCATTATCATTCTTGATGAACGCGGCACGATCAGCAAAGCAAATCTCAGTGCGTCCGAGATGCTCGGTGAACCTTCTTTGGAAGGTCGCAAATGGTATGAGGTGATCAATGCCGTGTTTCGTCCGCGTAAAGATGACGGACAGGAGATCTCAACTCGTGACGGGAAGAGATTGCAGGTGTTGACCAAACCTTTGTCGCACGGTCAGCTCGTGCAAATGAATGATTTGACCGCCACGCGGGAACTTTCCGACAAACTCTCACATATGGAAAGACTTTCTTCATTGGGACGTATGGCCGCGTCTTTGGCTCATCAGATCAGAACGCCGTTGTCGGCAGCCATACTTTACGGAGCAAATCTTGCCAACCCGAGATTGAATCCTCAGTCCCGCATGCTTTTTCAAAAGAAACTCATGTCACGTCTGGAGGCTTTGGAAGCTCAGGTCTCTGATATTCTCATGTATGCTCGTTCCGATGCACAGAGCGTCAGTGAACTTGAAGCCGTGGATCTTGTGGAAGATTGCGTACAGAGCGTTCAGAGTCTGATAGTCAAAGCAGGAGCTCAACTGGATACTGAATTGGGAGATCGTCCCATGACTATATTAGGAAATACTGCGGCGCTTTCCGGGGCTTTGACAAATCTTGTGGCAAATGCCGTTGAAGCCGGGGCTAAAAAGGTTAAGATAACATTGCGCCGTGAGGCTGAAGACGTCGTGATAGAAGTGGCTAACAATGGTCCTGCCATTCCCGATGATCTTAAGCAGAAGATCTTTGAACCTTTTTATACCACCAAAAGCAACGGTACCGGTTTGGGACTGGCGGTGGTTTGTGCAGTTGCGCGTGTGCACCATGGGCGTCTTGAGTTGCATGAGAATAATGAATATCCGGTAATTTTCTCATTGCGTATTCCAAGATCCGTTAAACCGGAGGGACAGGCACCTATACAGGCTGCCTGATCTGTGATGTTGAGAGGTTATGAATGAGTCAAAGCCAGATCCTGATCGTTGATGATGACAGCAGCCTTCGTGAGGCCGTGTGCGATACGCTGATGATTGCGGGGTATTCCTGCATCGAAGCAGGATCAGGGGAAGAGGCGTTGCAAATCCTCTCAAAACGCAAAGCCGATATGGTGTTGACCGATGTGCAGATGGGAGGAATGGACGGTCATAAACTTTTAAACAGCATCCATGATAAATATCCGAATCTTCCTGTGTTGCTGATGACTGCATATGCCAATATCAACGGTGCCGTGGCGGCAATGCGCGACGGTGCCGTCGATTATCTGGCCAAACCTTTTGCGCCTGAGGTTTTGCTTAATCAGGTGTCTCGCTATGTACCGGTGTCAAAAACGGTGGCAGGTGAACCGGTGTGGAAAGATCCTTCCACAGGTGAACTTTTAAAATTGGCAGCTAAGGTGGCGGCCACCGATGCAACGGTGATGATCACAGGACCGTCGGGGTCTGGTAAGGAGATCCTTTCTCGTTATGTACATGACAAATCTCCGCGTGCTGGCGGTCCTTTTGTTGCCATCAACTGTGCAGCCATACCTGATACCATGCTCGAATCTACTTTGTTCGGCTATGAAAAGGGTGCTTTTACCGGAGCTGTTCAGGCTTGCCCCGGAAAATTTGAGCAGGCTCAGGGCGGGACTATTTTGCTCGATGAGATCACGGAAATGGATTTGGCTTTGCAGGCAAAATTGCTTCGTGTATTGCAAGAGCGCGAGGTGGAGCGCTTGGGCTCGAGAAAGGCGATTTCGCTGAATGTTCGGGTAATAGCAACGTCAAATCGGGATCTGCGTCAGGCTGTAGCCGAACACGTCTTCAGAGAAGATCTTTACTATCGTCTCAATGTATTTCCCCTGCATTGGAAACCTTTGTGCGAACGCCCTTTGGATATAATCCCGATCGCTCTTTTCTTGCTTTCGAAACATGCAAAGGAAAACGGATGTGCCATTCCCAAACTTACCAAAGCGGCCGAGCAAAAACTTTTTGCATATTCTTTCCCAGGAAATGTGCGCGAACTTGACAATATTATGCAGCGTGCGCTTATTCTCGCCGATGATGCCAAAATTGACGCTTCACAACTGATCTTTGACGAGCAGGGATTGGATGAAGCTCTTAATTGCACGGGTAGTGAAGAATTTACTGAGCCTGTTTTGGAAGAAAAACAGGAAACTGTTGCAGACAGCGCGGTACGGGAGCAAAAGATCCCGGCAAATCTCGGCGGTGAACTGAAGCAACAGGAATATCAGATCATTTTGGATGCGCTCATTGAGTATCGCGGTAATCGCCAGCAGGTGGCGGATAAATTGGGAATCAGTCCGCGTACGCTGCGTTATAAAATTGCCAAAATGCGTGACGAAGGCATGATCATTCCGGGCTGAATTTATGAAAATCATCGCTTTATTGCTGTGCTCTGTACTGTTATGTGCCGGCTGTGCCAAAGAAGAAGCTCCGAAAGATTACCAGCAAAGGGAAAAGCAATTAGTTTTAAGCTATGCGCTTGAAGATGTTACCTACCGTCCTTTTGTCGAGGCCATGAAAGTTATGGCTAAAGAATTGGAAAACTATTCAGGCGGCAAGATAACTTTGATGGAAAAACGTCAGCAACAGTTTTCTGTAAATTCAGATCTGATGCTGGAAACGGTGATGAACACTTTGGACATGTGTCTTGTTCCCGTCAACAGATTGGTAAGTATGACGAAAGGTCCGCTTTTGGTAGCAGTTCCCTACCTTATGCGTCCTACGGTTATGGAAAGTGTGATGGCACCTGGCAGCCCGCTGATTAAGCAGATATTACAGGATATTCCAAGACAAGATACCCGCCTTGTCGGTGTAGATATCTGGTACGGCGGTTATTTACAGTTTTTGATGCGCGATCATCAGGTACTGAGTCCTGCCGATTTAAAAGATCAGCATGTATGGGTACGCGGAATGGGACCTGACAACGAATTTTTGCTGGCTATGGATGCCATACCTTGTGAAATGTCGTTCACCAGCGGAATTTATGCCCTGCGTCACGGCTATTTGGACGGGATCATGCTTCCGATCTCCATGATAGTGTCGAACCATCTGTATGAGAACATGCATTTTTTGTCTATTACCAATCATGCTCGCATGAATTACGTGTTGCTTTTTTCATTGGCTGTTTGGGATAAATTGACTCAGAAGGAACAGCATTGGGTACATCAGGCTGCCAAAAAAGCGGGGATGTTTGTACGTGATCTTACGGGCGAACTTGAAGAAATCGATCTTTCCCGTTTGAAGCATGCCGATTTTATGAGGATAGTAGAGCCGGATCCCGATCTTTTTGTAAAAAAAGCCGATTATGTGCGCAATTTCTATTTGAAGCATCTGCCGGTACAGGCTGCGTTGATGCGTGAAATTACCCAAGAAGTGATGAAGCATCAGGCAGAGCAGAAAGTAGCAGAGGCTGCGGCTGCGGAACTGCGTCAGATTGCTGAAATGCCGTAATTTCTTTAATTGTGAGTTAAAATAGTGTTACAGGCCGCGACAAGGGGCGTCGGCCGCCACCTTACGAAAGGAACTCTCCTTTTAAAATGCTAGACAGCAAACCGTACATGCAACAGATCATGCCTTTGGGCTTGATCCGCAGTTGCGGCGTATCCCGTTCAATTTTGTTTAATTGACATTTTCCTTTTTTTAATTTCATCGACTTTAATGCCGTAAGGACTTTGTCTGTCCTTAACAAAGTAGATTTTTGGGAAAATTTTGAAAAATGTCATTAAAAAACAATGTTGATCAAGTTGTATCAAAACCGGTATTTCGTACCGTCATGTTTTTTCTGGTTGTGATCTGTGTGGCGTCATTACTTATTATGCTTGGCAAGCGTTCCGATGCCGTGACTCAGGCAAGACGTCTGCAGGCAGGAGTATTGACTGCAGATGAAATCAGTACTGCTTTTGAAAACGTCGGAGGAAAACTTATAAAACGTCATGTGAATGAATCAGATCATGTAAAAAAAGGCCAGTTATTGCTTGAACTTGATCAAGATGATCTTTTATTTTCAATTTCATCCTGTAAGGCTCAGATAGACAGCCTGTCTGCACAGATCACATCACAACAACTTAATATTGAAAATGCTAAAGATAAATTACGTACTGCGGAAATTTCAGCCTGGAGATCCATTGAAGAGCTTTTTGCTCAACAGCAAAGTGAGCAAGCAGAATTTGAAAGAGCGTCGTCAGAATTTCATCGTTATTCCTCGCTGGACAAAGCTTCGGCAGTATCAAAGTCATCTTACGATCAGGCCAAAGCTACATATTTAAAAGCTCAGTCAGCGCTGATCTCTTTAAAAAAGAGCCTGCAGTCTTTAACTTTGGGAGCCAGTAAAGTTCAGCTTGAAAAATTACGCAGAGATCACGATGCCAGCGGAATGACCCTGTGTGCAATTTTACAACAGCGGGTCGATACGGAAAATCTGGTCAATGCTCTCGATTCGCTTAAGGCTCAACGTAAAGCTTTGCAAGCACAACTGGGTTCACTGGAGCTGTCGTTAAAACGTACCAAACTCTATGCACCAGAAGACGGAAAAATTCAGGAAGTACTCTTTGACGAAGGAGAAATGATCCCTGCTTCAACACCTGTTGTAACTCTTGAAACCGACAGGCGTTATTACGACGTGTACATAAGTGAAAAAGCAGCAGCTTTTTACAAAGAAGGGCAGACTGTCACCGCTTTTAGTCCGGCATTAGACAGAGAGATCAAAGGAAAGGTACGTTTTGTACAAGCCGCTCCTTCATTTGCAGATTTGCGTATGACCAGAGAGCAGGGACAAGCTGATCTTACCTCTTTTAAGATGAGAATTTATGTGGACGGCGATCCTGATCTTTTGACCGGTATGACTTTGGAGATCAGCGATGAACACGATTAATGCAATGAAAATGGCCTTTTGTGAGGAAATTGAGGTAATGCGTTCAGGACATTCCATGCCCTATCACAAATTGTCTTTGATGGTTTCTCTTGTAACCGCAATTGTTTTTTCAATACTCTTGCAGCATCAGGTGGTATTTGATGGCCATATTGCCGTGATCGATCTTGATTCAAGCAGTTATTCACGCGAACTAATTCAAAAGCTTGATGCCTCGTCGTATATTGAAATAATTGAGGTTTATAGAAATCCGGTGAATGTTAGTGCGTTGCTCATGCATGATCGCAATATCGGTGTGCTTTATATTCCTAAAAACCTTGAGAAAAATCTTATGAACGGACAGCGTTCGATGAAACTCGGTTATTATGCTGATTATACTAATTCGGCTCAAAACGGTGTTGCCATCGAAACTTTAAATGAGATTATTTCCGAGCAAAACGCAACGGTTGCCGCGCCGAAAATTGCTGCAATGGGCAGTTTGTCTGGGGATGCCACTGCAAACATGCTATCTCCTATGTCTCTTGGAATAAGAAGACTGTCAGATCCCGTGTATTCCTCAACCAATGCTTTTGTTATTGCCATTACGATTTTTTTCTCGTCGTTGTACTTGGGTTTGAGTACTTTGATGATCACAGGAAGGATCAACGTTACGGGGCAGTTTGAGCGTTGTCTTAAGATGGGAGTCGCCTCATGGTTTGCTCGTCTCATGCCATACGTATTTTTTTATGCAACCGGTCTTTGTGTGGCTTTTTGCGTGCTCATAAATTTCGGTCAGTTGCGTTTTGAAGGAAATTGGTTGTTCTATCTTTTGACGATCATAACAACCGGTATGTGTATAGGTATGATTGCTCTGATCCTTTCGTGGAATAGTTCAAATCCTGGATCTGGGGCCGGATTCATGATCCTTTTTGTACCGCCGGGATTCATCTTGGGCGGCTCTACCATGGCAATCCCTTTTTTAACCGATTGGGTAAAGGCCATATCTGATATCTGGCCTTTGGTGTGGCAATATTCTTTTTTGCGTGATATAGCCCAGCGTGGAGAATTCCAACTGGGAGTAGTCGGAGTATACGGATGTTACCTCGTTTATGCTTCGATTTTGGCCCTTGTTTTGATTTGGCGTTGGCATGGCAGTATGAAGAAAATGCAAATACGGCAAGCAGGTGACGTGGATGCCTTGCACTTTGAACCTAACAAAAACTGATTAAAGATATATCTTTAATCTACGCCTTCCCTCCCCGTATGAATGCCGTGGAAGGCTTAGGTATGTACGGCAATCTTGTTAACTATATGATAAAAAACGATGCGTGAAAGCCATCAGAGATAGGTATGCGGATAAGCGTTATAGATAATGTGAAGTCAAATATCATGATTGAGCTGGAGGTGAAAAACATGACTGATCAGGACAGTGTTCCTGTATTTTTTTCTTGCAAAGTTTAAAGCAGTTCTTGCAAAAAAATAAATGCAAGAAAAGAGTTACTAAATTTTTTATCACCAATTTTCAGAGAAATGAAGAAGTGTTTTTTTGCTTGAAAAAGCCCTAGGAATGCGGATTAACGGGGAATTAAAGTTTTTTAAGGTAAAAAAAGATGCTAAAGACTTTTGCGTCGATTGGCGACCCCAGTAGGAATCGAACCTACAACTAGCCCTTAGGAGGGGCTTGTTATATCCATTTAACTATGAGGTCACAGTGCGCATTATAACAGTTTGTGTTAATGGTGACAAAAACGTAAGGTGAAAAGACTATGTACGCAATATCTTGAAAGATAGAGCTGTAACAAGCAATCAAAGCCCGACTTTAACCGTTCCCGAAGAGCTTACGACGGCGCTTATAAGACGTCGGCTTTTGATGTTGCGAACTTGAATCTGATCTCCTAAATTCCCGTCTGCCATCGCTATTCCCTGTGTTTTAACGGCAAGATTGGCTGTTTGAGCTTCGATGGTTACGTTGTCTCCGCGGCATACCATGCAATAATCGCCGTTTTTAATTTGTTCACCTGATTTTATATCTCTTTTTAAACGGCTTCCTATGAGTAATGATGCGTCAGTGACCGCAGCTTGCGTGTTTAGTTCAGAATCCACCCAGCTTTCTTGCAGCATTTGTTCTTCTATAAGCGTACGTCTTGGCAGGTTTGTAGATGCGGTAACGGTCGGGATCAGTCTGCGTACGGTTACCGGAACTATAACCTCCCATTTATTTTGAGGATTTGAACAGGAAAGTTTTACTTGTGAGTTTCTTGTAATACGTCTGCCGACTAATTGTGCGGTTAAATAACCTTCGCATCTGCCGCCGTAGTTGCGCTTTTCATCGATTTTCCCAGATTGAGCTTCAAGTTTTCCTGGACCGTCTTTTGGAAATTGCGCCAGCATGTATTGTTCGGCAGCTTTTTTTAAAAAATTAGCCTCATCTGTAGAGGCGTTTACATTAAAACTAAAGCAAACGGTACTTAGGATCGTTAATAAAAGAAGAGAGGATCTCATCATGCTGCACCTTTTTTTGTTGCTTTGTCGTAAGTATTGTTCATGTATTACCGCATAATTGCGGAACTTCAAATTGATTTTAACATCAGGGCGATTTTACGTATTGGCTTAAGCATCAATTCAAGACGTCAAATGACGGGCTTGTGAAGAAAGCCTCAGCTGATTTGAAATTTTTTTTGCATAATATAAACAGATACCTGATGTCTTGGTTGGTAAAACCGGCTACGAATGTTCTGATTCAGGCAGAGGAATAAAAATATGATCGGTGTAATGGATTCGGTTAACGAACTTACCGAAATTGTCGGGCAAAACCGTATGGAGCTGTTGCTCTTTAAACTGTCCGGATTAAATCAGCGCTACGGAATTAACGTTTTTAAAGTAAGGGAAGTTTTACCCTGCCCGCAACTTACGCGCCTGCCGCATTTGCAACAATTCGTGATAGGAGTGGCCCGTATTCGCGGTCAAACTATCTCTGTCATCGATTTGGCTCAAGCCATAGGCGGTTCTAAGACAGTAGATCCTCAAAAATCTTTCATCATAATTGCAGAATATAATCGTTCTACTCAAGGCTTTTTGGTGTCTAGTGTCGAGCGCATCATCAATATGAATTGGTCTAAGATCATGCCTCCTCCCAAAGGAGCCGGTCACAGCAATTACATGACTGCTGTTACAGAGATCGACAAAGAGTTGGTGGAAATTCTCGATGTTGAAAAAATTCTGGACGAGATCTCTCCTGCCAAGATCAAATTGCAACCTGCGGTATTGTCTGAGGACGATGAGTTTGCCAGAAAGTGCCAGGCCGAGCACTGTACTGTACTGGTAGCGGATGACTCCATGGTAGCTCGCAAACAGATCAAGGGAGCTTTAAAGCAGTTGGGAATTGATGTAATCGAATGTTCTGACGGATTGAAAGCTTTGAAATATTTGCAGGAAACTGCGCAGGATGCCGGAGATATCACCCAAAAGATCAAGTTGGTAATTTCTGATGTTGAAATGCCGGAAATGGACGGATATACGCTTACTGCCAGCATCAGACAGGATCCTTCTTTAAAACGTCTTTATGTGATCATGCATTCGTCGCTTTCTGGCGTATTTAACATCAATATGGTCAAGAAGGTCGGAGTTAACGATTTCATTCCGAAATTTGATTCAGAAGATTTGTGCAACGCGGTGAAGCTTGGGGTTGAAAAGGTTAACTCAGGTGCGTCAGGAGCCGATCTTGTGGCAGAAGAAAAAAAATAGCTTTGTTTTTGACAAGATAGCCAAATTAATGCAAAGCAGGCATAAAAAAACGTTTACAATGCAGATAATTTGGCTTTAGCGGGGACCGTACATGTTTTTTTTCGGACGCAAGAAAAAACCACAAGAAGAAACTCTTACGGTAAAGCCCGTACAGTCAAAATTGTCGGAACCATTGAGTGAGAGTAGAGGAAAAAGAGTAGGTGCTTTGGCTCGCGGCACCCGTGCCGATGCTTCCTTTGTTGCGAAGAAAAAAGAGCCGGAAGAGGCTACTTTAAGCAAGGCTCAAAGTTTTGAGGAGAGAGTGCAAGCAGCGCGAGCAAGACTGCAGGCTGCTGCCGAGAAAAAACAATCAGAGCGTCTTGCAGCCCGTAATCTTGCTAATAATGCGGGAACAAAGCCTTTTTCGTCTGCAGTCCGTTCCGGTATGCCTGACAGATTGCGCAATATCGGACGTCCCGTGGATGAATTAGTTCGTCAGGCGTCATCTAGGGCAAAGTTTCCTCGTAATCCTGATGTGGTCCCGCAGGCAAGACGTCCTTCCTTTGCTGAAAGTCATGTAAGCGATATGGCTTTCAGACGTTTTAGCGCTTATTTGCAGGAAAAAAGCGGCATAGTATTGGCAGACGGCAAGCAGTATCTGGTTTCGTCAAGACTTTCTCCTCTGTTGAGTCGCTTTCATTGCGACAGTGTGGATACATTGGTTACCCGTTGTATGGACGAGACTAATCGATCCCTTACAGAAGAGGTTATCGATGCCATGACCACCAACGAGACCCTGTGGTTTCGCGATACGTATCCCTATCTTGCATTGCAAAATGTGATTGTTCCTGATTTGGTAATGCGCGGTACCGACAGGGAAGTGCGTATTTGGTCTGCAGCCTGTTCCTCAGGACAGGAGCCTTTTTCAATTGCTATTACCATTTTGGAAATGATGGGGCGTATGGTTCATGTGGATCCGTCTTTAGTAAAGATCATAGGAACAGATCTTTCTGCTGAAATGTTGCAACGTTGTCGCGAAGGCTTATACGATGCACATGCGCTTTCGCGCGGACTTACCGCGGAGCGTCGTGCTAAATTTTTTAAACCTACGCACAATCCTAACCTGATGCGTATAGATCCCCGAGTTTCGCGCATGGTGGAATTCCGTCCGCTGAATCTTTTGGGATCGTATGCTCTTATGGGGCGTTTTGACGTGATCTTCTGTCGTAATGTTCTTATATATTTCAACAATGACGTCAAACGTCAAATCTTAAAAAAATTCCTTTATTGTTTAAACCCGGGAGGGTATTTAATTCTTGGGGCTACCGAGACCGTAGCCGGTATAGACGACAAATTTGAAATGATACGTTGTCACCCCGGGATCATTTACAAACTGCGAACTTAAAATTTATGGCATATAAATTGCTCTTGTCGTAATAAAACGGCGGGAGCATTTTTTTTGACGTCGTACGGAGCTTTTATGTCGGTTTCTTTTGACAAAGTATTCGGAATACATCAGTACACCATGGGAGTACGCAATAAACGTGCAGAAGTTTTGGCCGGTAACCTTGCCAATGCCGAAACTCCTGGATATAAGGCTCGCGATCTGGATTTTTCTCAAGCTTTGTCTCAGGCAAGCGGACGAGCAATGATAAGAAACATCCCGGATGTTGAAGAGCAAATGGTCAAAACCGACAGCAGACATCTTGATATAAGCGCATTAGGCGATGATCCTGAGCTTACTCTTAAGTATCGCAATCCGTATCAGGCCGATACTGGTAACGGCAATACCGTTGAAACGAATACCGAGCGTATGAACTATATGCAAAATTCACTTGAATATCAGGCTTCGCTTACTTTTTTGAATTCACGTATTACTAAGTTGATGTCTGCCTTAAAATCCAATACTTAAACATCTGCAGGAATATTTTATGAGCGTGTTTAGAATTTTAGATATTGCAGGTACGGCTATGAATGCCGAGTCGGTTCGTCTGAATACTACTGCCTCCAATCTTGCAAATGCTGAAGCGGTAAGTTCAAGTATCGATACCGTTTATAAGGCGCGTCGTCCGCTTTTTGCCGCTGCTATGGACGAAGCTATGCGATTGAATCAGGAACACGGTGAAGCTGTTGATCCCAAAAGCGGCGAGCCATACGGTATAGGTGTGGCTTTAAAAGGTATAGTCGAGTCTGATGCTCCGGCTATACAGGAATATAATCCGAATCACCCGCTTGCCGATGAACAAGGCTACATTTATCGTCCGAATGTCAATCCGGTTGAGGAAATGACTGACATGATCAGTGCCAGCCGCAATTATCAAACGGCGGTACAAGTGGCTTCAAATGCCAAGAGCATGCTGCAGGCCACATTAAGACTAGGACAAAGCAGCTAAAGTTTAACGATGAGCGTTTAAAATTATTCAGTTTGAAAGTGAAAGATCGCGTTTATGCGATCTTTTTTTGCGGCAAAAACTGCCTTTTAAATGAGATGTACTGGTTTTATTTTAAATAAAATAATCCTTGTTAAAACATATAGTTATATAAAGAATACAATTGGCACAATATTTGTATTAAATGAATTATACAGAAGAAAACAGCGGCAGAGCTTGCCGCGTGAAGGAGGGTGAGCCTCATGTCGGATTCAAGTTTTGATTACAGTGCCATAGGTAAAACCGCATCCTATATTGCGGCTCAGCAGGAGGCATCCAAGAAAACAAGTAACAGTCAAAGTCTTGATCAGGAAGATTTTTTAAAACTTTTGACCACGCAGTTGTCCAATCAGGATCCAACCTCTCCTATGGATAATACTCAAATGGTCAATACCATGTCTCAACTTTCAGTGGTACAAAATCTCAATACCATTACCAGCGGTATGGATAATGTGGTGAGTGCAATTTCTTCAAGTTCAGCACTTTCGGCGTCAAGCTTGGTGGGGCGTTCGGTATTGACTGATCAGAGTTCAGGCTTTTTTGACGGAAATAATGCCATGACCGCCAAGATCAACGCCGGAGATGGTGCTGATAATTTGAAGATCACCATTACCGATTCAAACGGCAGTGTGGTAGGCAGTTATACGGCAAATTCAGGATCAGGATCCATGGATTTTTCCTGGGATGGAACTGATGCTGACGGCAATAAACTTCCGGCAGGTGTTTATACCATCAATGCTCAGGCTACAAGAGAAGGCAAGGCTGTTTCGTTACCTGTTTCAACATATGCTACCGTCGGCAGTGTGACCTTAGGTAAAACTTCGTCCGATACTATTTTAAACCTCGTAGGATACGGAGATGTGAAATTGTCGGATGTAAGCGAAATTGCTTTGTAATTGAGCCTGCCTTTAGTCTAAATTGCGTGGCGGTAATATGGCCGCCGCCATCTTTTGGTGCTTTCATGCATTTTGTTTTTGCAAAATGTTTCGTCGGATATTCGACACTTCATTTTTTACCCTTATAAAATTCTTTGTAACATCAATATATTCAAAATTATTTGGATATATGGCATGTATATTGCTTTAATCACCCCAAAGCATCGCATTATCTTGCGGAGGAAGCATGGATAAACTTTTGTGGGTGGCAATGTCGGGGGCTAAAGAAAATTTTCACAGTCTGGCCGTACGCAGCAATAACTTGGCCAACGCCAACACCACTGGGTTTAAAGCTGATTTTGAAAATTCCCGTTCTATGAGTGTGTTTGCCAACGCATATCCTTCGAGAGCTTTTGCCATGGATGAACGTCCTGGCTACAACATGAGCGGCGGAGATATGGAAACTACCGACAGGAATTTGGATGTGGCCTTGCAGGGGGACGGATTTATTGCCGTGAATGACAGCGACGGTAATGAAGCCTATACCCGTATGGGGTCGTTCATGATTGGTGCAGACGGAGTGCTAAGAACACAAAGCGGACTTGATGTATTGGATGAAAACGGCTCTCAGATCATCCTGCCTCCGCTTTTAGAAGCTGTTCATATCAGCGATGACGGTGTCATTTCAGGACGTCCGCAGGGGGCAGACAGCAATGTCATCGAAAATTATCAACGCATCAAGTTGGTTAAAAGCGATGATTATAAAAACATAGAAAAAGGTTATGACGGTTTGTTCAGACAAAGAGACGGCACGTCTCTTGCGCAAGATGAGAGTGTAAGGGTACGCAGCGGAATGCTTGAAGCGTCCAATGTCAATCCGGTGGAAGAACTTACCTCGCTTATACGTATTCAGCGTCAGTATGACACTACGGTAAAACTTATAGACGAAGCCAATCAAATGGATCAGGCGCAGGATCGCCTGTTAAGTTATCAATAGGAGAACAGTGATGATCCCGGCATTATGGATTAGTAAAACAGGACTTGATGCACAGCAGACCAATATTTCGGTTACTTCAAATAATCTTGCCAATGCATCGACGGTAGGTTTTAAAAAAAGCAGGGCTATTTTTGAAGATCTCCTTTATCAGAAGATAAATCAGCCCGGAGGTCGTTCAAGCGCTGACGGCTATCTTCCAGAAGGTCTCATGATAGGTGCCGGTGCCAAGGTGGTAGCTACTCAGAAACAGTTCGGACAGGGCGACGTAGAAACTACCGATAACAGTTTTGATCTGATGATACAGGGACGCGGTTTTTTTGAAATCCAGTTACCTGACGGAACTACTGCCTATACCCGCAACGGTCAGTTCACTAAAAATGAGGAGGGAACCATAGTTAATTCTGACGGTTTTCCTCTGCTTCCGCAGATGCAGGTTCCGGAAAATGCTACTTCTTTGACTGTAGGCCGTGACGGTCAGGTCAGTGTGGCTATCGGAAATTCCAGCGTATCGCAAGATTTAGGACAGATCACGGTTACCGATTTTATCAATCCTTCGGGACTTGAACCTATAGGAGACAATCTCTTTTTGGAAACTACCGCTTCAGGAGCTCCTCAGCAGGGTATAGGCGGCCAGGACGGGATGGGATCGATACGTCAGAGTATGCTTGAAACCTCCAATGTCAAAGTTACCGAGGAATTGGTAAATCTTATTACGGCTCAGCGTGTATATGAAATGAATTCAAAAGTGCTGACCACCGTGGATAACATGATGGGATCGCTTATTCAGTCGGTATAAATAAAAAATCGCTTGCAGAATGATGATTAAGCGTTTTAGGAGAGAGTTATGAAAATCACGGTATTGGCAGGAGCAATGATAATCTCGTTGTGGCTTACCGGTTGCGCACTTGATTCTTTTGATCCAAAACCTGATGATCCTGCTTTTGCTCCGGCTTTGCCTGAGCAGGATTATACAGCTGCCGTTCCTGACGGAGGAATATACAGTCAGTACAACAATTCAAACGGGTTATACACTGATACCAAGGCTCATCGTGTCGGGGATATAATCTCCGTGCAACTTGAAGAAGCAACCTCTGCAAGTAAAAAAGCCGGTACGGCATTGTCAAGTGAATCTACCAATAATTACGGCGGGATCTCTCTTGCCGGTACCAACGTGCATCTTGGTAAATACACACCAACGTTCAACAGTTCAAATTCTCAGGATTTTTCCGGAAACGGTAATGCCAGTCAAAGCAACAGTTTGTCAGGACAGATCTCCGTAAGCGTAGTGCGCGTGCTTACCAACGGCAATTTGCAAGTACAGGGTGAAAAATGGCTTATGCTCAACAACGGTAATGAGTATGTGCGCGTAACAGGATTGGTGCGTCCTGAGGATATCAATTCAGACAACACCGTGTCTTCACAGCGTATAGCCAATGCCAGAATTCAGTACGGCGGTACCGGAGATTTGGCCAACACTCAAAAACGCGGTTGGTTATCACAATTTTTCAACAGCGTGTTTAATATATTCGGTTAATTCCGTGAAATATCCGAATAATTACCAAGAGGCAGCGATATGAAATTGTCAGCAGTGATTAGGCTTGCAGTAGCGGCGGTGCTGGTGTTTTCTGCTATTAGTGCCGACGCTTCACGTATAAAAGACATTGCAAGCGTTGAAGGTGTCAGGGACAATCAGCTGGTAGGTTACGGTTTGGTTGTCGGTTTGGCCGGTACCGGTGAAAAAAATAATAAATTTACCGAGCAGACTTTCAGATCTATGTTGAATAATTTCGGGATCAAGGTTCCTGATTCTACCAGCCTTAAGATCAAGGATGCTTCTCCCGTCGCTATTCACGCTACTTTGCCGCCGTTTTCAAAGCGCGGACAGACCATAGATGTTACGGTGTCTGCTATAGGCGAGGCAACCTCATTGCGAGGAGGTACTCTGTTACAGACTATGTTACGCGGTATAGACGGTAACGTGTATGCCATAGCTCAGGGATCTTTGGTGGTAGGCGGTTTGGGGGTTGAAGGTGCTGACGGTTCCAAAGTGACGGTGAATACGCCCACCGTCGGCCGTATTGCCAATGGTGCCATTGTTGAACGTGAAGTTCCTAATAATTTTCAAAGTTCAGACAGCTTTGTGTTGAATCTTGACAGACCGGATTTTACGTCTGCAAAAAATGTAGCTGACGCCATCAACGATTTTTACGGCGACGGTTCGGCTTTTGCTCAGGATGCCGTTTCCGTCAGAGTAATGGCTCCGCGAAACCCTTCAAAACGCGTTGAATTTTTGTCAGCAGTAGAAAATCTTGATGTAGATCAAGGTGAAGATAAGGCCAGGATCGTGGTCAATTCCCGTACCGGTACCATAGTAATAGGCAGCAATGTAAAACTAAAACCGGTGGCGGTAACCCATGGCGGTCTTACTGTTACGGTAAGT
>JALEXT010000018.1 GCA_022779845.1 Succinatimonas sp. | reverse complement strand
TATGGTTGCGGTAAAAAACGGATCATCCGACAATGCACTCAAGCGTATGGATGATCTTATTTCCAAACAGGGGTACGGACCCAAAGGAAAAAAACTTGATGCGGTGTATTGTGCTTCGGATACCGTGGCAGACGGAGTTGTAAGAGGTTTGAAAAAAGCCGGATATACCCGTGAGAATATGCCTTTTCTGTGCGGCAGAGATGCCACGGAGTCACAGCTGAAAGGAATTTTAGCAGGAGAGAGAGGCAGTACCATTTATCGTGATCCGAATAAATTGAATGATTCTGCAGCCATGATCATCGATGCGCTGATGTCGGGAAAGCAGCCTGAAATCAACGATACCAGTTCTTATAATAACGGTCTTGATAATATGAATTCGGTAGTGTGCGAGCCTGTGTTGGTGGATCGCAGCAATATCAAGACTCTGTTCCCCGATCTGCATCTATAAAAAAAAGATCTCCCGTCAAGACCTCAGATTTGCCTTGTCAGGCAACTGGGGTTTTTTTTATGCGCATAAGATTTAAAATTACACAAAATGTGCACTGTGTGTGCTTTTCTGTATTTGCTAAAAAATCTTTGTTTAAAAGGCATAAATAAGCTTTTTATTGCCGGTATTGTCGTGCACGTTTTTTTTGTCGGTTTTCTGTATCATATGAATGGTTCTCAATTGAATCTAAAAAAACTTAAGCATTTTTTTTGATTACATTTTTTTAAACTTACGAGTCATAAACTTAAAGATTGATCAGATGATAAATAATATATTTATTTTGTAATTCAAATAAATATATTATTTTCTATTGCCTATATATGTTTTTGTGATCCCAATCGTAAAGTTCTTGATTTATGGGATGGGTATCACAGTTTTAAACTTGTATGTAAAAAATAACTGGCAATCTCCTTTTTTTATCCTAATATTAGTCATGTGCACGTGCACATGACTAATATTTTAAATGATGGTACGTGCAGAACAAACGACAAAAGGAGAACATTATGAAATCCAAGACCGGTTTATCTCTTATATTCTGTGCCATGCTCGCAGCTGGCGCCGTAGCTTCAACAGCAGAGGCAGCTAAGGTCGGAGTATCCATGCCTACCCAGTCTTTGCAGCGTTGGAATCAGGACGGAGCCAATATGAAGGCATCCTTGGAAAAATCAGGACATGAAGTTGAATTGCTGTATGCAGGAGACAATGATATCCCTACTCAGGTAAATCAGATTGAAAACATGATTGCCGACGGTTGTGAAGTTATTGTGATAGCCTCGATTGACGGTTCGGCTCTGACCGAGGTTTTAAAAGGAGCAAAAGAGAAGAAGATCCCGGTAATAGCCTATGACCGACTCATAATGAATTCCGATGCCGTTTCCTATTATGCAACCTTCGATAACTTTAAAGTAGGCGAACTTCAGGGAACCTATCTTGCCAAGAAAGCCGGTCTTGACAAAGCTACCGCCAAAGAACCCAAGTATATAGAGTTCTTTACCGGTCCTACCGATGATAATAACGTGAATTTCTTCTGGGGCGGCGCCATGAAAGTGTTGCAACCCTATTTGGACAGCGGAGCATTGGTTTGCAAATCCGGGCAAACTACCAAAGAGCAGGCTGCCACTTTGAATTGGAACAATGAAGAAGCTCAAAAACGTATGGAGAATATCATTGCTTCTGTAGGTTATGCTCCCGACGGACAGCGTCTTGATGCCGTGTTGGCCTCAAATGATGCCTGTGCACAGGGTGTGGCAACGGCTTTGTTGTCAAACGGTTATGATGCGTCAAACTTCCCAGTGATCACAGGGCAAGACTGCGACAAACCTTCTGTAAAGAATATCAAAAAAGGTTATCAGTCCATGTCGGTATTTAAGGATACCCGTTCTTTGGCCTCTCAGGTAGTGAAGATGATCGACGCCATTGTCAAAGGCGAAACCGTCGAAGTAAACGATACTACTACCTATAACAACGGTACCGGCGTAATTCCTTCATATCTGTGCAATCCGGTTGCAGCTACCAAGGATAACTACAAAGAGATCCTCGTAGATTCTGGTTACTACAAAGAAAGCGAGATCTGATCTTAGAGATCCGCACCGAACTATAAATGAGAGGGCGGAATTCCGCCCTTTTTTTAACAGAAATTAAAACTGAGACTGTGCTGATGAATACAGACAAAAATTTGCTTGAAATGCATAACATTATCAAGCGTTTTGGAAAGGTTACAGCCCTTTCCGGAGTCAGTCTCACCGTAAAACAGGGTGAAGTGCACGCTTTGGTAGGAGAAAACGGTGCGGGTAAATCCACGCTCATGAATGTATTGAGCGGCATTTATCCTTACGGCTCCTATGAAGGAGACATCATCTTTGACGGTGAAACGTGTAAATTCAAGACCATTAAAGATTCCGAGAAAAAAGGCATAGTGATCATTCACCAGGAGTTGGCGCTTGTACCTTATCTTTCCATCGCCGAAAACATGTTCCTGGGGAATGAACGTACTAACGGGCATTGTCATGCGATCATGGATTGGCCCAGAACCTTCCAGCGTTGCAAGGAGCTTTTGGAGGTAGTCGGACTGCACGAAGATCCGCGCACCCTGATTAAAGATATAGGTGTAGGTAAACAACAGCTGGTGGAAATAGCCAAAGCCATCTCCAAAAATGTACGCCTGCTGATCTTAGACGAGCCTACTGCCTCGCTTAACGAAACCGATTCTAAGAATCTTTTGGACCTTATAGCCCGTTTCCGTGATCAGGGCATGACCTCAATCATCATTTCTCATAAGTTGAATGAAGTCTCGTATATATCCAATTCGATCACGGTGATCCGCGACGGCGCTACCATCGAAACTTTGGACAATACCTCTCACGACGTTTCAGAAGATCGCATTATTTCAGGTATGGTAGGTCGCGAACTTACCGATCGTTTTCCCAAGAGGGAACATCAATGCATACGCGATGAAATACTTTTTGAAACGCGCAATTGGACCGTACATAATCCTTTAAATCCAGAGCGAAAAGACAATGACGGGATCAGCATCAAGATCCGCCGCGGAGAAGTCGTGGGCATGTCGGGACTTATGGGAGCAGGACGTACCGAATTTGCCAAAAGTGTTTTCGGAAGAAGTTACGGCATCAAGATCTCAGGTCAGGTGTTCTTAAGCGGTAAAGAGGTGAAGCTGCATTCGGTTACCGATTGTATTAAAAATAAATTGGCCTATGTCACGGAAGATCGTAAAGGTGACGGTCTGGTGCTGATGAACTCCATTACTCATAACACTACTTTGGCCAATTTGCAGGCGGTAAGCAGTCACGGGATCCTGAACAAAGACAAAGAGGTTTTGGAAGCTAAAAAACTGCGCGATGAACTTAATACCAAATGTTCGTCGGTTGAGCAGCCGGTAGGAAATCTTTCAGGCGG
>JALEXT010000212.1 GCA_022779845.1 Succinatimonas sp. | reverse complement strand
CTTTTTCCTGCTTTAAAGCTCAAGTAGTTAAGAGCTTATGATTAGAAAGGTAATTGATTTTTAAATTGTATGCTGTGTGAGCTGATTTGTGAAATCGCGACAGCGCATGTAATTGAGACGATGTCCGTCCCAGGTGACGATGAGGCCGCGCATTTCACGTCCTGAGTCCATGGGAAGATGCTCATGTTCCATATCGTCGGCCGTCTGATAATTGCCGGCTATGGCGACGAAGGTAGGTCCGAAACGTCCGCCGCAGTAGATAAAGGCTTGCGGGGTTCCAGGATCGTGACTGTTCTTAGGAGAGCCTGCGTATACCTCTCCTAAGAGATCTCCTAACACAATCACATGATGAGAGGCAATGATCCTGGCACCGCGGCTTACCGAGCCTAACACGGTTACTGAGTTTCCCGGAGCCTGAATGCTCTCGCCTGAGCGTACGTTGCGTCTTATCACCAGCATGGGCTCGGGATCGCGAACAATCTTTTCCACCTCGACTTCGACGGTTTTGGTGATCACGCGCGGTTTGAAGTTCTCCTCACGTACGCGGGCATAGCGCGAGGAATTGACCACAGGTATGCCTGATTGGCCCATTTTTCTGGCAAGATCCTCATCGGTGATCCCGGATAGTCCCAAAAGAAACAGTCCGTGTTCTCTGCAAAGTTTTTTTAAATCTTCAAAAGGAAGTTTTTGCGGAGAAGAGACTTCCGATACGTCAAGCACGATGGGAGCGTCGGTAAAGAAACCTTCAGGAGCCGTATCCACGCGCTTTTCCAGGATCTCGCGCAACTCATCAGTGCTACCTTTGGTGATCACGAAAGTTTTTAAAGCGTAACCGGTACTCGTAAAAGAGCCCGAGCGCAGAGATTGATTTGAAGTGCCGAGTTTGACAGCAGAGGTGGGATCGCTCATTAAAAAGGCCTCAGTCCTTGATTGTGGTAATGATTTTAATCTAAGCTTGCAAAAATTAAAAATGTCGCACTCAAGGCTTTTGGAAAAAAAAGCATTTTTCTGTATGAAGAGCATAACGTGAAGGAACAAAAGCGCCTGATCACAAGTTAAAAGTCGTAAGCTGTCGGGCATCAAAATATCGGTCCCGTTTTCATCAAAATTTTGAGGAAAAGTTATGAAAGAACGCATGGTGTACGTATATAAGAGCTCAAAGAAGCTGCGTACTTATCTTTATATAGAGGAAAAAGACAGTTTCGGCAAAGTTCCCGGAGCATTGTTAGATGCCTTTGGAAAACCTAAGTTTATGATGGCTCTCATGCTGTCAAAGCATGCCAAGCTTCAGAAGATCACTCATGAAGAGCTAGAAAAAGCACTGAGCGAAAAAGGTTATCTGTTGCGTATGGATCTAGAAAGTGAAGAAGAGAGCTGGCTTAATGAGGAAAGACGCTTTCGCAATCTGCCTCCGCTTACTCATGAGCAGATAGAGAATTTCTTCCATTAAGACGGGGCAATCCCCCGTCTTAATACGGACTTACTCAGCGTAAGGATTATAGCGGCGTTCAAATTCCACCGTGGTATCAGGACCGTGGCCCGGGCAGATCTTGGTGTCATCAGGCAAGCTTAAAACCTTACGCACGGAGCCTATCAAGGTTTCTTCATCGCCGCCTGGCAGATCGCTTCTGCCTACCGAGCCGTAAAAGACGGTGTCGCCTGAGAGTAAGATTTTTTCCTGTTCAAAATAAAAACACACGCCTCCCGGGGTATGGCCGGGGGTGGCGATGACTTTGATCACAAGCTTGGGATCTGAAAAAAGCTGTAAAGTCTCACCGTCACTTACATAACGCGGGCTAAAACTCTTGCAACTTTTAAGTCCCAGCATGCGCGATTGTCCCAGGATCCCCTGAACGAGGAAGGCATCGTCTTTTGCAGGACCTATGACTGGGGCCTCGGTAAGCTCTTTAAGATCTGCCACTGCACCTATGTGGTCAAGATGTCCGTGGGTGATGAGAATAGCTTTTAATTTGCAACCCAAGCCATCAAGAGCGCTTTTTATAAGGGAGGCCGCGTCTCCTGGATCGCACACTACGGCTTCATGATTTTGCTCGTCATAAAGAATGCGGCAGTTCTCAGCAAAGGGCGTGACTTCGATGATTTTTATCTTAAGCATCATATAACCTCGCAGTGCAAACCTTTTAAATAGAAACTTTCTGGGCAGGGCAGGGAGACTACATGATCGCTGTCTTGGCGCAGAGTATGGCGAATGACGGCGTCAACCCCTGCATCGAGGGCGGCATCGGCAGCAAGTTTTTGGAAAAGCTCGGGGCCTACAAGACCTGAGCAGGAGAATGCCAAAAGATTTCCGCCTTTATTAAGCAGTGAAAAGCCAAGACGCATGATGTCCTGATATCCGCGGCAGGCGCGGCGCAGATTGGCAGCGCTTTCGGCAAATTTCGGAGGATCTAGGATCACCAGATCGTATTTTTCACCTTTTTCCACCTGCTCGCGTAAGAAGGCAAATACATCTTCTTTTATAAAACGGCAACGACCGGGGTCGAGATGATTAAACACCACTCCTTGTTTGGCCTCATCCAAAGCCTGTCTTGAAACGTCGACGTTTTCAACACGTTTGGCACCGCCTTTTAAACACCAAAGACCAAAGCCTCCCGTATAAGAGAAGCAATTTAAAACTCTGGCATTTTTTGAAATGGAGGAGGCATAGATGCGGCTTGCCCTTTGATCAAGATAAGCTCCGGTTTTGTGACCGGTGGTGATATCCACAGGGATAAACACGGCATTGCCTTCTTTTACATAGATGGTCTTAGGAGGCTCTTTTCCCAAAATCACGCCGCAGTGCTCGTCAAGTCCTTCCTTCGTTCTTGATTTGGTATCGGAGCGTTCGTAAATCGAAGCTTCAGGGAAATCTTCATGCAAAGCTTTAACTACGGCGTCTTTGAAATGCTCCATAGCGCAGGATGAAATCGAAATTACCAA
>JALEXT010000200.1 GCA_022779845.1 Succinatimonas sp. | reverse complement strand
TGCTGGACTCCGGTATCTTTGGCGGGATTAAAGGAAGGTTCTGAATTTTCTTTAAGATCCGTAACGCCTGATCACAGTAAGTTTGAAATTTTACAGCACGGAAAGTTAAAAGCACGAGTTAAGTTTGACTGTACTGGACTTTACAATGCCCGTAACGCTCTCATGGCCTGTGTGCTTTCTGGTTTTGCTGGGGTAGCTTTGCAAGATGCAGCCTCCGCACTGGTCGATTTCAAACTGCCAAAGCGCAGAATGGAATTAAAGGGCAGGGTGGGCAAAGTAAGCGTATACGACGATTTTGCACATCATCCCACCGCGGTGAAAGCTACTTTGCAAGGTTTGCGCGATCATGTCGGTCAAAACGTGCGCATCATTGCCGTGTTCGAACCGCGTTCAAATTCCATGAGAATGGGAGCTAATCACGAGGCTCTGTGCCATGCTTTTGACAGTGCCGATTTAAGTTTTGTCTATTCAGGCGGAGAGCTTAAATGGAATGCTGAGGAGTTGAGCTCTGAAAAGATAAGAGTAGAAAAAGACTTTGATAAGCTGATAAAAGAAATTGTAGCTGCTTGTGACAAAGAAACGGCAGTTTTGGTGATGAGTAATGGAGCTTTCGGCGGTATTCATCAAAAACTTTTGGATGCCTTAAAAAATCATCGGTAAAGGAATTTGGCTTTAAAAACGATTTTTAAACAAGATGGCTGATCTGAATATCTATAATCCTGCGTTTACCAAGGAAATGCCGGCACGTAACCGTGCCTGTCTTTACGGAGCTATGCCGGTGTCGACACCTCAAGGCAGGGCTTTGTTTAATTACCTCATACTCTCTCCTGGGCATACTGCAGGATCTGAGGAGGTAAACGCCGAGCAAATGGCAGATCTCATGCAAAATCTGCTTTTTGGACAGAATCTTGAACATTTGCTTCTGCCTAACACCAAGCGTTTTATGTTACGGGCAGTTCCTACCGAGGATTGGATCCGTTTTCGTAATCACATTAACGAAAAATATCTCATTATCCGTCTGCCTGACGGTTACACCCCTACTCCCGACGAAGAACGCATCATGCTGGGCTTAAGACGTGCCGGAGCGCAATTTGCCATGGCTCTTGGCGACATGGGATCCGTTCCTCAAAATCATGAACTTTTGGAGTGCATTGATTACGTATTCATCGATCATAAACATCAGCACGGTTTGCTCACTGCTTACGAAGGATTGAAGCAAAAACTTCCAAGACTTAAAAATATAGGTTTTAAAGAGTACGGCGTTGACTTCAGCATCGACGAAGCCGCCCAATATGATTGTGTATGCGGCATGGTGCGGCAGAGATTTATAGAATATGGAAGCGAGCGTCCTAAATGGCAGCATGAGCTCATGCGTACTTTGGCAGAAGAGTTCTCGGGAATTTACGATCTAAGAGAGGTTATCAAGCGCGCAGCCCGCTATCCTGAAATGGCACAAGCTTTGCGAAGCATGTTCAATTCCAAACGTCTTATCGCACTTACCGTAAAACGCAACAGCGCCTTCAGCAGTACCGTGGCGTTGCGTTATTCAAAAACTGATCTGGTCAACATACTGTGCATCAGCACGGCTTACGGTTTGATGTGTGAGACTCAAAAGCGCTTTGACGGCAATGCAGACGGCAAATATGTCCAAGATCCGCTTGCATCATCATTCGGATATTTTCGCAGTGCTTTGATAGCAGGACGAGTCATCAGCAGACTCGCAGGTCAGGTATGCGATGATTACGAAACCAATCATGCTTTTATCGTGGGATTTTTAATGTATCTGCCCATGATGATACGTGATCATAAAGAAAAGGTGCGCGGTGAGTTTATGCTGTCTGCCGTATCGGAGTTTTATAACGGGGGCGGAACCTTAAGCCTGCTTTTAAAAGGTTATCATGCGGTGATCCATCGTAATTTTGAGCAACTGGCAGATCTCGCCGCGCGTATAGGCATAGCTTTTCCCAAAGAGCAGTATTACCGTGATTATTATGAAGCCATGATCTGGGCTGAAGAGGTGATCAGGGTGATAGCGGGTGAACAGTCCTGAATTTTGACGTAAATACGACGGGGTATGATTGCGTGCAATATGATGAATTGCCAAAAGGTAAGATCAAGGCTGCATTATTCGATTTGGACGGAACTCTGTTACGTTCTGACAAGAGTATAGGACCGAAGACCGTAAAAGCTGTACAAAAAGCTGTTGCTTCAGGTTGGTATATAGCCATAGCTACGGGCAGGCATCCTAAATCTGCACAAAGATATCTTGAACAGATGGGAGTGCTGACACCTAAAACTTTAGCCGTGTGTTTTAACGGATCTGCGCTTATAAACGTGTTTGATTATAAAAAAAATGGCTCAAAAGATGCAGGTTTTGCCACTTTGCATGAGGATTGTGCCGATGCTCAGGAGATTATGAGAGTAGCTAAAGAAGCAAAAGCCTTTCATCTTAATCTGCATGCTTATGCAAAATCAGGTCTGTGTACTGAGAATACCAATATCTTTTCAATGCGTGAGATCTTCCATTCGGGAGTAGAGTTTTCTGACGGCTGTGATTTTTTGCATATCAATGCGCGCGAGAGATTTTTTAAGGTGATAGCCGTAGGAGAGGCTGCAGATCTTGATGCCTTCCGTACCTCTTTATCCGACTATGTGAAAGCACACTTTGAAGTAATGCGTACTGATGATAACTTTTTGGAATTCATTCCTCATCATTGTTCAAAGGGCAGCGCGCTTTATTGGCTGTGTGAGAGTGTCGGGATCTCTCCATCTTGCGTCGCAGCCTTCGGGGATGCGGAAAATGATCTGCTGATGATCAAAAACGCGGGCTTGGGTATAGCTATGGGAAATGCATCCGCGCAAATTAAGAGTCAGGCTGATTTTGTCACTTGTTCAAATGACGATGATGGCATTGCTTTCGTTCTTGATCATCTGCTTGCCTAAGCAGCTTCAAAGAAATTTGTTTTAAACCGTACAGTGTAAAAAATTGTACCGGTCTCAATTTATTTTTGGAAAAAACATATGTTTAAAATTCCGTTGTTAAGTACCGGAGAGAAGAAAAACTCTCCTGACTATGACAAAGCTTTACACGGCAGCGACTCTTTACCGCTTAAGCTGTCGGTTAAGGCTTTTTTCAAAATAGCTTTGCCTTTTTGGAAATCCAAAGACTCCAAAGTAGCCTGGTTTTTGTTGTTTTTGATCATAGCGCTTACTGCAGGTGCGGTTTTTTTAGCCACGGCCATCAATTCATGGTACAAATCCTTCTGGGATACGATTCAAAATTACGATGTGCCGGGATTTAAGCATTACCTTTTGGTTTTTGCCTTTCTTGCCACTATCCATGTGGTGGTAAGCGTATATAACTCTTACTTAAGATCCTGTCTTGCCATACGTTGGCGTCGTTGGCTTACCGATAAAGTCATGCATGAATGGATGAGCGATGATGTCTACTACCGCATGCAGCTTGCCGATCGCAATACCGAGAACCCAGATCAGCGTATTTCCGAGGATTTAAATGCCTTTGTGACTTATTCCATTTCTTTGCTTTTGGGAACTGCATCTGATCTTGCCATGTTGGGATCTTTCGGGGTGGTTTTGTGGGATTTGTCCCATGCGGTGACCATTACTTTGTGGAATGACGATACTCTTACTTTGCCTGACGGTTATCTTTTGTATCTGGCCTTGGTGTATGCCGTAATGGGCACTCTTCTGACTTTTTACTTCGGAAAACCTTTGGTAAAGCTTAATTTCAGACAACAACGCTATGAAGCTGATTTTCGTTTTTCTTTGATAAGAGTGCGCGAAAACGGTGAGTCCGTATCCCTTTATCACGGAGAGCAGGAAGAAGAGAGGATCTTGGGCTCCCGCTTTAAAAACGTGGTTTTAAACTATATAAAACTCATAGGCTGTGAAAAAAGGTTAGGTTTTTTCACGCTTTCTTATGCTCAGCTTGCCGTGATCTTCCCAATTTTGGTGGCAGCTCCCATGTATTTTGCCAAAGTGATCACCGTAGGCAGTATCATGCAGATAAGCTCGGCTTTCGGCAGGGTACAGGATTCACTTTCAACGATCATCAACAATTTCAGCGCATGGGCTGCTTTTAAAGCAGATATAGACCGACTGGCTTTGTATTTTGACAGTATGGATCATGCGTCTAACGTTAAATGCTTAAAACCCGTACAAGAGGGAGAATCATTCAGGGTAAGTAACGTCAGGGTATATACTCCGCAAGGCAGTGAGTTGTGCCGTGATCTTTCCTTTGAATTAAAGCGCGGCGATGCTTTGTTGATCCGCGGTCGTTCAGGATGCGGCAAATCCACGCTGATGAAGACTGTTGCCGGAATTTGGCCTTATTCTGAAGGTAAGGTAATTTATCCTGAGAATTCCAAGGTGCTTTTTTTAAGTCAGCGTCCTTATTTGCCCTTGGGAACTTTACGGGAAGCCGCTGCTTACCCAAATTCTCCTGAAAGAAGCGGTCTTACCGAGCGTTATCTTAAGGAATTGGGCCTTGAAAAGCTTATCCCTTATTTGGATAAAGAAGACAATTGGTCCCAGAGCCTTTCTTTAGGCGAACAGCAGCGTATTGCCGTAGTAAGAGCTTTATTGATGAAACCTGATCTTTTGTTTTTGGACGAAGCAAGTTCTGCCATGGACGGAAAATCTGAGCGAAAAGCTTACGGACTTATCAAAGAGCTTTTAGCTTCAAGCGTACTCGTAAGCGTCGGGCACCGTTCGTCTCTTATCGGGTATCACAATATTACCTTGGAGTGTGAAGACGGTTCTGAGCGGGGATCTGAATGGAGAATTGTTAAGAATTGAAGAAAATGACGAAGGGAAAGAAAAGAGCCAGTGCTGCTCAGTTGGCTTTAAGAGCAAGAGTGTTTTCACTGTCGGTGATCATAGGTTTTTCGCTGTTCGGGCTTTATATATCTTTTGATACCTATACCGATCCCGGGACCCGCTCTTTAAGTACGGTGGTGTTGTGGGTATCATTGATAGGTTTGGCTCTTACCGTGATGAATGTGGTGATGGTGAGGGTAAGAATACGCAGGATGGTACAGGAGCAGAAAAGAAAAAAAGGAGCAAAACGCTCCTTGTAAAATCATAAATTAAGGTGAGCAAAAACTCACCTTGAGCTTTTTTTACTCTTCATCAAGCGGTTCGTGATTGTCTTTGTCGTTGCGGAAGTAATGGCGACGGCGTCTTATGGCAACACGGGCCATTTTCCCGGTAAGTTTCTCAGAGGCTCCGAAATGAGCAGGTTCATTCTTTAAGAATTTGTTTTCGTAGTCTGCGCAAGCCTTGGTTACCAGTTTGTAAAGACCGATCACGGCTATGATGTTGGGGATCACCATAAGACCGTTGAACATATCGGCAAGTTCCCAAACCAAATCGACTTTGAGGAAAGATCCGGTCATGAGGAAAACCAGTACGATCACCGAAAACACGTTTAAGAATCTGTAGCCGAAGAGATATTTGACGTTCTGAGCGGCGAAGAAATACCAACCTATGATGGTAGTGAAGGCGGCAAAGAACAGACAGCAGGCTACGAAGCCTGATCCTGCAACTCCCATACCTTTTGAAAAAGCATTCTGAGTAAGAACGATGCCGGTATCCACACCGTTTAAACTGCCGGTAACCATGATCACCAATGCAGTGGCGGTCAAAACTACGAAAGTATCGATGAAAAGTCCGACTACTGCAGCAAGTCCCTGCTCTGCGGGGTGGTTTACGCGGGCAATGGCGTGAGCGTGAGGAGTGGAACCCATACCTGCTTCGTTTGAAAAGAGACCGCGGGCCACGCCGTAGCGAATGGCTTCTTTAACGCTGGCACCGATGACGCCGCCTGTAGCAGCAGAAGGATTGAATGCTCCTATGAAGATGGCTTCAAATGTAGAGAGTATGTTATCCCAGCACATCAGCATGATGAAGATGGCACCCATTACATATATGAGAGCCATGAGCGGAACCATCTTCTCGGCAAACGAAGCAATGCGTTTGATCCCGCCTATGAAGATGAAACCTGCAAGCAGGATCAAAATGAGTCCGCTTACCGGAGTAGGAATGCCGAAGGCAGATTCAAAAGCGGTGGCAATGGAGTTTGCTTGTACCATGTTGCCGATGAAGCCTAAGGCTATGATCAGCATCACCGAGAAAATGGTAGCCAGAGGTTTGGATCCCAAGCCGTAACTTATGTAATAGGCAGGGCCTCCGGTAATGTGTCCTTCGTTGTCGCGGGTACGATAGAGCTGGGCGAGAATGGCTTCTGAGAAAATGGTGGCCATGCCGAAAAAGGCTGCAAGCCACATCCAGAATATGGCTCCGGGGCCGCCCATAGCCATAGCGGTGGCCACGCCTGCTAAGTTTCCGGTACCGACCTGAGCTGCAATGGCAGTAGCCAGTGACTGGAAAGAAGTCATACCGTGTTTACCGGCTTTCTCGCCGTTGAACGAAATGTTGCCAAATACATGTTTCATGGCACGACCGAACTGACGTACCTGCACGAAACGCAATTTGAACGAGAAGAAGATACCCGTACCCACTAAAATGGGAATGAGGCACCAGGGTCCCCAAAGTATGGAATTGATGTTGGAGACTATTTGGGTCAACTGTTCCATGGTGAAAAAACTCTGATGTTTAAAAAAAAGAAAAGACGGCAACGTTGCCGTCTTGGGTAATTTTAGGAAAAAGCGCTTAAAAACGCCAAAAAATACCTTAAAGTTGCATTTTGGTGCAATTTAAAAGATGTAATTCGTCACCGTCGAGTTAGGGCAAAAATAATTGCACCGTCACCGAACGAACTGAAGTTATTTAGAAGAAGAGCCCTTATTGATCCTGTCAGCTATTTTGGCTTTGATTTTCTTTTTTATCCACACTGCCAACACAACCAGCAATATCAAGCCCAAGCATGCGTAAATTACGGATTGTACGTCGTGCACGTAGTTCATCAAAAGATCGCGACTGTCGGCGAAAAAATATCCTATGTAGACCCATACCGGTACTGAGATCATGGCCGCAAAACCGTCCATGAGTATAAAAATATGGTAAGGAATGCGTCTGCTCATACCGGCTGCAAGAAAAATCGGCGAACGCAATCCCGGCAGGAAACGGGCTACGAACAGAACTCCCAAACCGTATTGTTTGAATTTTTGCTGGATCTGAGAAAAACGACGGGGTGAGAGGATCTTGCGGAACATTTTGATGCGCTGGATGCGATATCCGAAAATACGTCCGCCTAAAAACATGGTACTGTCGCCTACTAATACTCCGAGAATACCTACGGCGAACATAATGTGCTGGTTGATCTCAGGATAAAGTCCGGAGATCACACCGCCTGCCACCAAAGTGATGTCTTCTGGGACCGGTACTCCGAGACCGCAGAGTAAAAGGCATGAGAATACGGCTGCATATCCGTAATCGGTGAAGAAATTAACCAAGAAATCCAGCACTTGTCAAACTGTCCTCGAGTATGAAAAAAATACTTTGACATTATACACATTGGCGTTTTTTCCTCAATTAAGAAACCGCATGTAAAAACGCCTTTGTAAGTATTTTTAAGCTTGAGGCCTGATCATGGCCGCCCCCTTAAAGCCTAACTGACGCCATGCTTCGTAAGCTATAACCGCTACTGAATTGGAAAGGTTCAGACAGCGGCTTTCCGGCATCATGGGAATGCGAATGCGCAGATCCTGCGGCACCTTTTCATAGACTTCTTCTGAAAGTCCTTCCTTTTCCCTGCCGAAAATTACGTAGTCGTTGTCCTGAAATTTAAAATCGTAAGGAGAGATGCTGGCACGCGAGGTTGAAGCTATAAGCCTTTTGGGTTGTTCTTTTTCCAAAAACTGTTCGAAATTTACATGTACGGTAAGGTTTGCCAATTCTCTGTAATCAAGGCCTGCACGTAACAGTCTTTTATTGTCCATGTAAAATCCCAAAGGTCCTATAAAATGCAGTCTGGCACCAGCATTCACCGCAAGTCTTATTACGTTACCTGCGTTTGAGGGCATTTCAGGGCGATAGAGTACCAGATTGATCATAAAAACTCCTTTTGAAAATCAATTTGTTATTAACAAGACCGTTTGATGGTCAGCCGGCTTTTGAAAATTGCGGCACTGCCTTTTTGGTGATAACATTTTGCGACTGAACCTCGATATTTTTAAAGATTTTTTTCGTCGCCTTCTTTTTTTCCCGGCGCGTCAAGCCGTCAGCGGAGGATCTATGTTAACCAATCCACAATCAAATCATGTGGATAACCGTCGCGTCATCGGTAAAACTCAGCTTGCATTCATAATTTTGAGCGCATTGTTCGCCTTGGTATGCGATTTCATGCTGCTGTCTTTTCGCAGCGGAGAACAAAGTGCTTTGTCAGGACAGTTGCTAGAAGGCGGAGAGGCAAGCAGCGGATCGTTTCTGTCATACGTATTCGATTATTTCGGAAATGTAACCTATCTTGTACCTTATCTTGCCGTATACGTAGTTACTTTATTTTGTCTTAGCAGTTTCAGTTTAAAAAATGTCGATTTTTTCAAGGTAGGTTTGCGACTTTTGGGGATCAATACCCTGATCATCGGTTTGTGCATGCTGTTCTCAGGACTGATGGTAAGCGATTCGATGGGCGGCGGTGGTATTTTGGGCGATTATCTTAATATTGCCTGTTTTTCCAATATGCCGCGCTATGCTGCTCCTTTTATCCCCGTGGCTTTGACTTTTTTGGGACTTATGCTTTCTACTGCTCATTCGCCCTTATGGTTTTGCGATACCCTGGGAGCTTTGATCATGCGCTTTGTTCCTTTTGGAAAAGATGACGAAGCAACGAGTGACAATCAGCAGGAATTACCAGATCATCAAAAAACTTCCGGTATGTCGTTTAACGTAAGACATAACGTGCAAACGGATGTTTTGACAAAAGAAAGCAGAGATGATCAGGAAATTGCAAAACAAGATGCAAGACAACAAGAAGCAAGACAGGAGGTTGCTCCGCGTTTTTTCAGAGGAGTTTCGGATCTTAAAACCAAGCTAAGATTCGGTAGCGAAGTCTCTGAGCCTGCACATTCGGTAAGTAAAACAGAACCTGCGTTTCAATCGAGAGTTGAACCCAGTTTCGGAATGGGGGCATCTTCACAGGCCGCTTCTTTGCGCGGCAGTGCTCAAGAGTATTACGATCCGTCTTCAGTTCAGGCTCAAAGAGGTGAGCAAAGAGCTGATATCAGCATGTCACGCAATGTTCTTGACGATACTCCGAGAACCATTTGTCCTGCTTTTAGAGAAAATTATACCGACGAGCGTCAGATAGACTACGGGCATTCCGGGCAATACGAAGACGAAAATAACCGCATTTATTCAGGCGTTGCAGGTAAGGCATACGCAAACGCCGACGATGATACTCCAAATGGAGTTTCCACCATTATCAGCGGGTACGCTCATGACAGCGTTTCATCACCTGTTGCAGAGGCATCAGCAGCTCACGATGAAGAAGAGCCGGTACAACGTACCATCATCACCCGCAACGAGGATTATTTGCACGATCCTGAAGAAAGGCGCGAGCCGTCTTTTGGATCTTATACTCCTGAAATTAAAGAAGAGCATACTGATAAGCCAGTTGCTGATGATGAAGATGACGGCGGGATCAGTACGGTAGTAACGCGCGGTCAGAGCATCACCAAAATGAAGGCAGGTGAGGATGTTGAAACCATTCACGATCCTACGGCAGGGGCGGAGAATGATTACTCATCAATCTACGGCGGCATGTCAAGTGCCAGTATTCCGGCGACTTCAGGTGACTTGCCTCCTCAAGAGGATGAAACCTACGGTAACTTCAGTTTCAGCGACGAGCAGAGCAGTGAGGAAAATGCTCCCTCAGATGAAGAGCCTTACGAATATGCAAATCGTACGGTTTCAGAACCGATATCAGAAAGAGATCTCTCCTATTCAGATTCTTATACCAAGGCGGTACGCGGTCTTGGTGAACACAGCGAACCTGCAGTTTTGGAAAAGCGCGAAAGTGGCAACGATCAGGGATCGTATGCAGAAAATGTACAGTCTGTTGAGACTATCGACGGTTCCAAGGCGTCTTATTACGGTTTTGTGCGTCATGATGACGGTAAAGAGCAAAAAGTACAGAGTGCAGACGATGTCGGCAGTGTAAAGTCCGGCATGCAGGCACAAAGTCAGGTGTATCAGCAGACAGTGAATGATCAGGAACGCGGAACTCGTGAATCATATGCTGAAGCATCTGCTGCAGAAAACAGCACTGATCAGTACTCCGTTGAAGAAAAAACGGAAGTCCCTACGGCTTCCGTTCATAAATTCCCGACTAAGGATTATGTAAGTTCGGTTGCCACGGTTCCCAGTGCCTGTGATCCTGACGATCTCTGGCGTCCGCCTTTTGAACTTTTGGCAAGTTCAGAGCACAGCGAAATGGTTGATGAAGCAACTATTCACAATTTCATCGAGCGCATCAACAGAACTTTTCAAGATTTCAGCGTTCAGGCTAAGGTTGCCAGTTATCAGGCAGGTCCGGTGATCACGCGTTACGATGTAAAGCTTGACAGAGGAGTCAAATCCTCGGTGATCCGCGGTTTGCAGGCGGATCTTTCCAGAACTCTTACCACCACCGTACGTGTTTTGGATGTGGTACCTGGTACTCCTTACATGGGACTTGAGATCCCCAATCCCAAACGCAAACTCATTACTTTGCGCGATGTGGTGGAAAGCGAACAGTTTTTGAATACCAGGGCACAGTTGCCGCTTTGCTTGGGTGTAGATGCCGCCGGAGTGCCGGTGGTTGCAGATCTGGCCAAAGCACCGCATCTTTTGATAGCAGGTACCACCGGTTCAGGAAAGTCAGCCGGCATCAATTCCATGTTGCTGTCCTTGCTTTTAACCAGATCTCCTGCCGAATTGCGTTTCATTTTGGTTGATCCGAAACAGGTGGAGTTTTCACTTTATGAAGATCTGCCTCATCTTATCTGTCCTGTTATTTCAGAAACCGATGAAACCATGGCTGCTTTGCAGTGGTGCGTAGGAGAAATGGAACGTCGTTATCGCCTCATTTCCAATCTCAAGTTGCGTTCGGTCAGCGAATACAATGCTTACATACGTCAGCAGAATTCTTTGGGAAAGGTGGTTTTCGATCCTGCCTGGTCTCCAGAAATGGGCGGGCAGCCTACGATCTTAAGACCTTTGCCTGCCATCGTAATGGTTATAGACGAATTTGCCGATCTCATGGCTGCATTTGAAGGTCGCGGTAAAAATAAAGGACCTCAGCCTGATCAGTTGGTTCAGCGTCTGGCACAAAAAGCCCGAGCAGCTTCGATGCATCTGATGCTGGCAACCCAGTCGCCGAGATCTTCTGTGATCACCGGGACCTTAAAGGCCAATCTGCCTTCGCGCATAGCCTATACCGTGCAGTCCAATTTGGATTCCCGCGTGATCTTAGACGACAACGGTGCTGAAAATCTGCTCGGCAACGGCGATATGCTGGCAAAACTTATGGGACTTGCCAATAACCAGTTGTTCAGAGCTCACGGCCCGTTTGCGTCTAATAAAGATGTCAATGCGGTGGTCGAGGCCTGGAAGGATCACTGCGGTGCTCCTGAATATTTGGACGGTGTTACCGATCTTGAAGATCCTGACGACGATTCTGAGCCTGAACTGGGCAGTGCGTCGGAACGCTCTCACAAGCTTGATAAGGATTATGATGCGGTTGTGGCCTATGTAAGGGAATATCAGAATCAAAACAACGGTGCCGCTCCCAGCATGAGTCTGGTGCAGACTGAGTTTTGTTTCGGGTATCCGCGCACTAAAAAGATTTTTATGCAAATGAAACGCAACGGCGATCTTTAAACTTCGATAAAGGAGGCAGATTGTGAAACGTTCCCTTTTGTTAGGAGCCTTGATCCTAGGTTGTGCTCAGCTTGCCTTCGCATCAGAAGCTTTAGCAGATGATGCAGCGCAGTTGCGTCAGAAGTTGTCGTCGATGCAGGCTTTAAGTGCTGATTTTAAGTCAGAAGCAGTAAGAAGCGACGGCGGTAAAAGCGAGTCTTCGGGAAAATTGGCTTTAAAGCGTCCTGACAAGATGATCCTGCATACTTTGTCTCCTGATGAGACCGTGCTTTATACCAAAGGCGAGGACATTTTTTATTATGATCCTTTCGTAAATCAATTGTCCATCTATAAGCGCAGTGCTGGTAATACTTCACCTTTTTTACTTCTTACCGATCACAGCGAAGCTCTGTGGAAAAATTATGAAGTTAAAGCTGATGACGGAAACTATACAGTGATCTCAAAGCAGGGCGGAGATATCGTTTCTATGGATTTGAAGTTTGAAGGCAAGACGATTAAAGCACTCATACTTAATATGAAAGACGGCACCGTTAACAGCTATTCTCTTTCGAATGTCACTTCTGCAGCCAAAGATGCTGATTTTTCTGTGCAGATCCCGGATGACGCGGAGATAGATGATGAGCGCGGGGCAAACTGAGCTTTTTGTTACAGAGGCTGATGAAGCTCCTTCGGATAATCATGAGGATCTTGCAGGAGCACCGCTTGCTGCAAGGTTAAGACCGCGTACTTTGAATGAATATATAGGCCAGTCTCATCTGATCGGAGAAGGCAGGCCTTTGCGTAAGGCTTTGGAGCGCGGTCAGTGTTATTCCATGATCCTTTGGGGACCTCCCGGTGTCGGAAAGACTACGCTTGCCTTGATCTTTGCCGGGGCTTGCAATGCCGTACTTGAACAAATTCCTGCAGTAACTTCCGGGATCAAAGAAATACGCGAAGCCATAGACAGAGCTAAAGCAAGGCGTCGTCAGGGCGTGCGTACGTTGCTTTTTGTAGATGAGGTTCATCGCTTTAACAAATCTCAGCAAGACGCTTTTTTACCTCACATAGAAGACGGCACGGTTACTTTTATTGGAGCTACTACAGAAAATCCTTCTTTCAACGTTAATCAGGCCTTGCTTTCAAGAGCACGTGTTTACGTATTAAAAAAGCTTAGTTTTGAGGAATTGTCAAAACTTACTGCTTTGGCGCTGACATCAAGCCGCGGATTAAAAGATGAGCACTTGATCTTAGGAGAAGGAGTGGAAAAAGCTCTTTGTGATCTTGCCGACGGTGACGGCAGACATCTTTTGAATATGCTTGAGATGCTTTCTGATTTGGCAGCACCGATGAAAAACGGTTCAAGACTTGTTACCATGAGTATGCTCGGAGCCGTGGCCGGACGTCGCATGCTTAATTATGACAAAGGCGGGGATGCGTTTTACGATCTTATCTCGGCTTTTCATAAATCCGTGCGCGGCAGTGCGCCGGATGCGGCTTTATATTGGTATGCACGTATTCTTGAGGCAGGAGGAGATCCTCTCTATGTAGCAAGAAGATTGCTTGCAATCGCTACGGAGGATGTGGGGCTTGCCGATCCCAGAGCCATGGAAATAGCCTTAAATGCTTGGGATATTTTTGAGCGAGTGGGAGCTGCAGAAGGTGAGCGTGCCATTGCAGAAGCCGCGGTTTATCTGGCCTTAGCTCCTAAGAGTAACCATCTTTATGCCGCTTTTGCCAGAGCAAGAGAAGACGCCCAAAAACAGGGATCTCTTGAAGTACCTTTGTACCTTAGAAATGCTCCTACCAAACTCATGGAAGATCTTGGATATAAGCGAGGTTACCGTTATGCTCACGATTTTAAAGGAGCCTATGCAGACGGGGAGTGTTTCTTTCCTGAAGATCTTGCCGGTACCAGTTATTACGCACCGTCTGATCGCGGTTTTGAAGCTGTATTGCAAAAGAAAGAAGAGTTCTTGCGTCAAAGAGATGAATTGAGTACCCAACTTCGTCATCCGAAGGGCTTTATCGGTAAAAAAGTCAGTCATCGCGGTGATGAAGATAAATTTTGATTTTGAGAATGGATCTTGTTTCATTGAATTTATAAAGTTGATCATAATCACACTTTTGACAGGGCCTACGCATGAAATTTTAAGCAGAACTGGTGCTGGGACGCATCAGTGGTTCTTTGAAAGATTAATGTAAATTGCCTTAGACAATTGCCAACATCAATGCCTTAAAAACTCGATTAATCAGATAGTTTGTTGATATAAGGATAAAAGAATCATGCCTATGATCTTATAAGTATTTGATTTATAAGTACTTTGTACTTACACCGTTGACTTAAACTTGTCGGCGGTTTTGTTCTTTGAAAATTCGATGGATTATTTTGAGTTGAAGGCGGTTAGCTTTTGCTAACAGAGGCCTTTTCGGGCTTATTTGTCCGTTTTGACCGGACTGTTTTGCTTGTTATTTCTAAGTGGTTGTTTTTAGATCGCTTTTTGTTATAGAAAACAAAGGCTTAGTTCTGTAAAATTATATTAGCAACAACAAAATTACAGGAGAAA
>JALEXT010000181.1 GCA_022779845.1 Succinatimonas sp. | reverse complement strand
TGTGGCGGAGCTCCCATCTCTATCATCAGACAATACATTGAAAACCAGAATACCCCCGATTAGGCGCCTTATATCCCCGGGCTGAAGCCCGGGGTTTTACGGCGCTTTTTTGATAAAATCCGGCAAAGACTACAAAAGTCACGCAGCTCTTGACAATGCCTTGAAAGTTGCCGCCTGGAATTTGGAACAGGGAGTGGTGTTTTGCTGCGGCAACCTTGAAAAAACAGGGAAAATACTTTACCTGCCCTGGTATATGGTGATGTTCTTTAAGCAGCCGTCGCTTAGCGATCTTAAAGTAGAGTTAAATTTGAACTTCTAAGAGTGCTTCTTAAAATCGCAATTTATCTGCAAAGGAGCACCTAACTGCGTAAAACATCTGTCCAAGGTTGCAAGGCGCGTTCTTTTACGCAGATTTATCGCGCTGCCGATCTCGGTCTTGGTCAACCCAAGCCGGCGTCCTAATTCATTTTGGGATACGGCGTTTTTTACCAACAGATTGCGCAACATCAACTTTAAAACAGCATCCGGTCCGATATCCAGGATCTCGTCAAAATCCTCAACATTTTGCGCACCTGCAAATAATTTATGCTCCGAATAATCAACCGCAGCCTGATCAAAAACGAGCTCTTTTGCCATGACGCGGGCGCCATCCTTAGTATCGGCACATGTCACCCCTACGCCGAAAACATATACGTCATAAGCTTTCGCATTCTGATCAAAAACAAATTTGAGCTTGTAGAACCTGTATTTTTTCATGTCCATAGTCACAACTGTTCCTCATTATTCCCCAAACTCCAAAACATGTTGAATCCTCAGGATCCGGATGTATCCGCATTGCTCCATGAAAAATTTTTTTCACACATTTTTCACCGCGGACTGATTACATTTTAAATCGTCGGAGTTAAACGTTCAGGCTTCATCCTGCTCTGAGGATCCCATCAGCTCTCCGGGTGCTTTTAGCTTAAACTGCTCCACCACCGACTCAATAACCCCGTCACATGTCATGGTAGTAATTTTATCCCCTTTGCTTAGCTCATTTACCAAGGCGGCATGCCCCTTTTCATTAAAGGTAATGCTGTAGCCGCGGATCAGTACCGCCAAAGGATTTAACGCACATAAAGAGGCACTGCATTTTTCAAGACGAGTCCCCATTTGCAAGACTCTGTCTTCAACTCCGCAATTATTAAGTCTTGAACAAAGGCGTTCAAACCTTGCTTTTACGTCACTGCTGTTTTTTTCAACGACAAGATCCATCCTGTGCAAAAGATCGTAAAGGCGATTATGCTCCTTTAAGACTTTCTGCATGGGATCATTTGCTGCCAAACGTCTTTGCAAATCAAACAGTCTTGATTTTTTCCCTCCCTCAAGTGCATTTAACGCAGAGCCTGCACGTAAAAGCAAAGACTGCAACAAATCGCGGCGACGTTGCAGTTCATGCTGAGGGCATGCTGACTGAAGACGGCGGATCAAATGCTCGGCGCGCATCTTTAAAGGATCGATTATTCTGCCCAAGGCATCTGACATACGCAATAACAAACTGTCGGTTAAAGCCTGCAGTTCTTCTTTGGTATGCGGACTTACAAGCTCAGCTGCGGCCGTAGGAGTTGCGGCACGTACGTCGGCGGCAAAATCGGTCAAAGCAATGTCAGGCTCATGTCCTACCGCTGAAATGATGGGAATTTTTGAATGTGCTACGGCACGGGTCAAAGCTTCATCGGAAAACGGCAGAAGATCTTCAAAAGAACCGCCGCCGCGACCTATGATCAGAATATCACAACCTTGAGCAGTACCTGCTTCGGCATTGGCCTGTTTTAACGCTGCGATCAGGCTTTTGGCTGCGCCTTCTCCCTGAACTTTGGCATTATAAATACGCAATTCAATACCGCTGCATCTTCTTTGCAAGGTCATGGCAATATCATGGATCACTCGGCCGTCTTCTGAAGTGATCACCCCGACTCGATTGGGAAAACGAGGCAAAGGACGGTTGATAAGATCAAACACTCCTTCTTTTTGAAGTTTTTCCTTTAAAAGTCGCAATTTTTCCATGATCATTCCGTGCCCTGCCGGTTTCATGGAATAAGCAATAAGTTTGAACTGACCGTTTTTTTTATAGAGCGAGCTTTGACCGGTGATCACCACCTGCATGCCGATCTCAGGCTTAAAATCAAGCGAAGAGGCTTTGGAGGCGAACATCAGACACTCGACACTTGAATTTTCATCCTTAAGAGTGAAATAAAGATGGGTATATGCTTTTATATAGGAGATCTCTCCTATAACCACCGCATTACCAAGATTTTTTAAACAATTGTCAGTGATATTCAAAAAATCACTTACGCTTAAGGCCTGTTGTTCTGCCTGATCCATAGATCCCGCCCTGTTCTCCTCGGTTAAAACATCCGTACATATTGCAAATTAACCGATATACGGAAATTCTGTTAAGAGTATAGATCAACCTTTAAGAGAGCAATTGCTCATTAAAAACCTTCCAGTCCCCCTCTTTGATAAACTCGATATATATGCCTTTTCTTTTTATCCTCAAATTTTTATATCAAAAAAAGTCAAAATAAACGTTGACACTGCAAGAATTTAAACTATAATGGCAACCACTTAATGCGATGCGGGAATAGCTCAGTTGGTAGA
>JALEXT010000162.1 GCA_022779845.1 Succinatimonas sp. | reverse complement strand
TCGACGCTGCCGAGCAGGTACTAACAGCCTGCACCAACTCGGATCTTGACGACGTTAAAAGCGAAGTTTCATCTCTTGCAAGTTTCACTCCGGTGATCGTAACTGGTTCCGTAACCGTGGCGGCCATAGTCATAGCCGTGATCATCGCAATTTTGCTTTCATCAAACTTCGTTTCTGCCCTCAAATATGCGGTAAATGAAGCCAGAATGCTTGCCGAAGGAGATCTTTCCCGTAATATTCACGCCGACCGTTCCGACGAATTCGGCGAACTCATCTTTGCTTTGAAAAACTTAAAAGAGCAACTGGCAACGTCAATCGGTACCGTGCGCAAAGTTTCTGACAAGCTCAACGAAACCATGAACCTCATCAACAGTGATTCGCAGCAGATGGGACAGAGTTCTCAAAATTCTCAAAGCCGCTCCATCACCGTTGCTGCAGCTGCCGACGAAATGGTTTCAACTACTGCAGACATCGCCAAAAACTGCGAAAACGCCGCACAGACTGCACATACAGCCAATTCCATCACTCAAGACGGTGTTGAAAAAGTTCAAAACGCCATTAACGGTATTCATTCACAAGTTGATAAATCCAAGAAGGATGCAGATCAGGTTCAGGCTTTGGTCGATCAGGCTCAAAAAGTCGGTACCATCGTGGAGACCATCGACGACATTGCCAATCAAACCAACTTGCTGGCTTTGAATGCCGCCATTGAGGCTGCAAGAGCCGGTGAAGCCGGAAAGGGATTTGCCGTGGTAGCAGACGAAGTACGTGCTTTGGCATCAAGAACTTCAAGCTCCACTCAGGAGATCACCAAGATGGTCAATCAAATTCAAAGCGATGCCAATACTGCCAACAGTGCCATGAAATCATCGGTTGCCAACATGGATTCGCTTGCCGAGGAAACCGGTTCAATCGAGTCACTGTTGCATGACATCAGCACTCAGGTAGGCAATGTAAACAGTCAGATCACACAGATAGCTACCGCTGCCGAACAGCAAACGACGGCTACTTCAGAGATCTCCACCAACATGCACGACATCACCTCATCATCAGAGCAGCTTTCTGCCAAGGTGGTGGACGTAGCGGCGCAGGTCAAAGAATCTGTAGATCAGATCAGCGAATTGGTTACTCTGGTCGGAAAGTTCAAGATCTGAACAGGCTGATCGTTACGGGCCCCTTACGGGGCCCTTTTTCGTTATAACGAATGCAAAGCATCGTAAACGCTTTGAGCCAAATCGTCGGAAAAACCAGGTACTTTTTTTATTTCCTCTACACTAGCCCGCATCAACTCGCGCGCTCCGCCAAAACGCATCAGCAGTGCCTTACGTCTTTTAGGGCCAATCTTCGGGATCTCTTCAAGGGGAGAGGTTACTCTGGCCTTTAAACGGCGATTACGGTGTCCAGTAATGGCAAAACGGTGAGACTCGTCTCGTATGTGCAGTACCAATTGCAAGCCGGGATCTTCAAGCGATAGATGGTACTGTTCATGACTATAACCGCGAATGAGGGTTTCCAAACCTTCTTTTCGCCCTTCCCCTTTAGCCACTGCTACCAATAAAGGAGCGCGGCATTTTGCTTTTGAGAAAAGATCTCCTACAACTTCTTCAGCCTGCTTCAGCTGTCCTTTACCGCCGTCTATAAACACGATGTCAGGAACTATGCCTTCGTCAGGATCTTTAAAACGCCTTGTAAGAACCTGATGCATGGCTGCAAAATCATCTCCTGGAGTGATCCCGCTTATATTGAAACGGCGATAATGCTGCTTGTCAGGTCCGTCACGATTAAAAGACACACAAGAAGCCACCGTCAGTTCGCCCATGGTATGAGAAATATCAAAACATTCCATATGCTGAACATTCTGTATCTGCAAAATACGTTCAAGATCTTCGATACGTTGCCTAGCTGTAAGAGACGATGCCAGTTTTGCATTCAAAGAAGCAGCGGCATTTTCCGTAGCAAGCTTTAAATAACGGGCTCTTTCTCCTCTGACATTTAAAAGAAATTTAACTTCGTGTGAACTTATTTTCGTCAGAGCTTCATGCAAAGGCTCAAGCGCACTTTCATCCATGCCGTTTAGAATTATTTCTTTAGGATAAAGCTGACCGCGATTCTCACTTAAATAAAATTGAGTTAAAAAAGCATCAAGGATCTCCGATAACTCATCACCTTTGTTTATTTGCGGAAAATAGGAGCGGGTTCCGATTATGCGTCCGCGTCTTATAAAGAGCACATGTACACAGGCCAACCCTTCCTTCATGGCGGCGGCCACCACGTCGATATCAAACATCAGATCGCCTGATATGGAATTTTGCTCCTGTACCCTGCGCAGAGCTGCCAACTGATCGCGTACCAATGCTGCTTCTTCAAATTTTAACGACAGCGACAATTCCTCCATGCGCTTGGTCAATGACTGCAAAAGTTCCTGATCCTGACCTTTTAAAAACATGCGTACATTTTCAGTCTGACGACGATAATTCTCTTCCTGAGCAGGAGTCATCTGTACGCACGGAGCCAGACATTTGCCGATCTGCGCCATAAGGCAGGGACGTGTGCGGTGCTCATAAACGTTGTCGGCACACTGCCTTATGGGAAAGAGTTTTTGCATGAGTTTAAGACTTTCTCTTACCGCCGTGACGTCAGGGTACGGACCGAAATAATCACCGGGGATCTTGCGGGCTCCGCGATGAAAGTACAACCCGGGATGTCTGCCTTTGGTCAGCAACAAATAGGGGTAGCTTTTATCATCCCGCAATAGAATGTTGTAGTGAGGTTGGTATTTTTTTATAAGTTCGTTTTCTAAAATCAAAGCCTCGCTTTCAGAAAACGTTACCGTAAACTCGATATGATGGATGTGACGTATAAGAGCTGCAGTTTTTAAACCTACCTGTTTTAGAAAATAAGATGAAAGCCTTTTTTTCAGATCAGCAGCCTTGCCGACATAGATCACCGTCTGCTCATCTGAATACATACGGTAGGATCCGGGACGATTGGGAACAGTCTTTAGAAAACTCTTGTAGTCAAAATCTATCTTGGGCATAAAAATACCAAATTAAAAAAGGGTGCCGACTTAAGGCACCCTCAGATTATATGCGACCGAAGATTTAAAATCAGAACGCAGGGATCACTGCACCGTCATATTTTTTAAGGATGAAATCAGCAACTTCTTTGGAATTTAATACCTTAGCCAAAGCCTTGACACCTGCTTTATCGGCAGTTTTCTCAGATGCAACCAACACGTTTACATAAGGAGAATCCTTATCCTCAATAAAGATGGCGTCTTTTAGCGGATTAAGACCTGCACCGATGGCAAAATTGGTGTTGATCACTGCAAGATCCACCTCGTCGATGGAACGGGGCAACTGGGCAGCTTCAAGCTCTTTGAAATTTAAATGCTTGGGATTTTCTTTGATATCCAACGTAGTAGCAGTAATAGAATCAGGATCTTCAAGAGTGATCAAACCGGCTTTTTGCAACAGCAACAAAGCACGACCGCCGTTGGTAGGATCATTAGGAATCGAAACGGTGCCGCCGTCTTTGATCTCGTCTACTTTTTTCAAAGATTTGGAATAAAGAGCAATAGGCTCGATATGGACACCGGTAACCTTCTTTAAATTAAGACCGTGCTCTTTATTGAAAGAATCAAGATAAGGAATGTGCTGGAAATAATTGGCGTCCAGCTGTCCGTCGTCGGTTGCCAGATTAGGCTGTACGTAATCGTTAAATTCGACGATCTTAAGATCGTAACCTTCCTTTGCCAAAATAGGTTTGACGAACTCTAAAATCTCAGCATGAGGTACCGGAGTTGCGCCGACGCTTACGGTTTCATTAGCCTGAGCTGAAAATGAAACGGCTGCAGCACCAAAAGCCAAGGCTGCGGCAAAACTTGAAAACTTCTTCATAATTTAACTCCTGTTTTAACCTGTTTATTAAAATCAAGGCCTCAAATTTAACTGTGACAAGAGGCTCTCTTTAACTTTATGGTTATAGCTTAAAACAATTTAACTACATTGTGAAGTAGTTTTTTAATTTAACTGCTTTTACCATGCGCAAAAATAAAGCGGCTGTATACGCATAAGTACACACCGCTTCGAATGGGAATATCAGAATTGAGAAAAAGGAAGATACCGCACTGCTTTTT